>NZ_VPDX01000071.1:0-1736 GCF_013417475.1 Acinetobacter sp. YH12249
AAGCAAAAGATAATCGGATAAAATGTAGCAATTCATATTCGTAAGCGTGGAGTAATCAGATGGGAAATTCCAAGTCAGCAGACAAGTAAGCCGCAACAACCAGTATTGTTGTTGCGGCGCTCTGTAAGGCTAGTCTCATCTGATTGCTGACGAGCAGACGTCGCCCGGTATTCCTTAATCGAGGGTTGATTCGTCATGACCACCACACGCCCCGCGTGGGCCTATACGCTGCCGGCAGCACTGCTGCTGATGGCTCCTTTCGACATCCTCGCTTCACTGGCGATGGATATTTATCTCCCTGTCGTTCCAGCGATGCCCGGCATCCTGAACACGACGCCCGCTATGATCCAACTCACGTTGAGCCTCTATATGGTGATGCTCGGCGTGGGCCAGGTGATTTTTGGTCCGCTCTCAGACAGAATCGGGCGACGGCCAATTCTACTTGCGGGCGCAACGGCTTTCGTCATTGCGTCTCTGGGAGCAGCTTGGTCTTCAACTGCACCGGCCTTTGTCGCTTTCCGTCTACTTCAAGCAGTGGGCGCGTCGGCCATGCTGGTGGCGACGTTCGCGACGGTTCGCGACGTTTATGCCAACCGTCCTGAGGGTGTCGTCATCTACGGCCTTTTCAGTTCGATGCTGGCGTTCGTGCCTGCGCTCGGCCCTATCGCCGGAGTATTGATCGGCGAGTTCTTGGGATGGCAGGCGATATTCATTACTTTGGCTATACTGGCGATGCTCGCACTCCTAAATGCGGGTTTCAGGTGGCACGAAACCCGCCCTCTGGATCAAGTCAAGACGCGCCGATCTGTCTTGCCGATCTTCGCGAGTCCGGCTTTTTGGGTTTACACTGTCGGCTTTAGCGCCGGTATGGGCACCTACTTCGTCTTCTTCTCGACGGCTCCCCGTGTGCTCATAGGCCAAGCGGAATATTCCGAGATCGGATTCAGCTTTGCCTTCGCCACTGTCGCGCTTGTAATGATCGTGACAACCCGTTTCGCGAAGTCCTTTGTCGCCAGATGGGGCATCGCAGGATGCGTGGCGCGTGGGATGGCGTTGCTTGTTTGCGGAGCGGTCCTGTTGGGGATCGGCGAACTTTACGGCTCGCCGTCATTCCTCACCTTCATCCTACCGATGTGGGTTGTCGCGGTCGGTATTGTCTTCACGGTGTCCGTTACCGCGAACGGCGCTTTGGCAGAGTTCGACGACATCGCGGGATCAGCGGTCGCGTTCTACTTCTGCGTTCAAAGCCTGATAGTCAGCATTGTCGGGACATTGGCGGTGGCACTTTTAAACGGTGACACAGCGTGGCCCGTGATCTGTTACGCCACGGCGATGGCGGTACTGGTTTCGTTGGGGCTGGTGCTCCTTCGGCTCCGTGGGGCTGCCACCGAGAAGTCGCCAGTCGTCTAACCGACGACTGGTAGCAGGCCCGCTCCGATGCGGCGCACTAACCATCGAAACCTCGTGAATGTCGGTATCCTGTCTGGCAGGATACCGCTCATTTCCCTTGTTCAGTTCATCGCCGTCGCCGAGCATCTGAATTTTCGGCATGCGGCCAAGGCACTTGGTATCAGCCAGTCGAGCGTCAGCGCGCGTGTGAAAGCGCTGGAGGATAACCTTGGTGTCCTGCTATTTGAGCGCCATGCGCGGGGCGTTCGGCTAACAGACGCAGGCAGGCACTTCATGGAGCGTGTCACGGCGGGTGTCGATCAACTCGATCACGCAGTGAAGACCGC
>NZ_VPDX01000072.1:0-1658 GCF_013417475.1 Acinetobacter sp. YH12249
TACCAGCGTACGGCCCACAGAATGATGTCACGCTGAAAATGCCGGCCTTTGAATGGGTTCATGTGCAGCTCCATCAGCAAAAGGGGATGATAAGTTTATCACCACCGACTATTTGCAACAGTGCCGATAAAAATATATCATCATGAACAATAAAACTGTCTGCTTACATAAACAGTAATACAAGGGGTGTTATGAGCCATATTCAACGGGAAACGTCTTGCTCGAGGCCGCGATTAAATTCCAACCTGGATGCTGATTTATATGGGTATAGATGGGCTCGCGATAATGTCGGGCAATCAGGTGCGACAATCTATCGATTGTATGGGAAGCCCGATGCGCCAGAGTTGTTTCTGAAACATGGCAAAGGTAGCGTTGCCAATGATGTTACAGATGAGATGGTCAGACTAAACTGGCTGACGGCATTTATGCCTCTTCCGACCATCAAGCATTTTATCCGTACTCCTGATGATGCATGGTTACTCACCACTGCGATCCCCGGGAAAACAGCATTCCAGGTATTAGAAGAATATCCTGATTCAGGTGAAAATATTGTTGATGCGCTGGCAGCGTTCCTGCGCCGGTTGCATTCGATTCCTGTTTGTAATTGTCCTTTTAACAGCGATCGCGCATTTCGTCTCGCTCAGGCGCAATCACGAATGAATAACGGTTTGGTTGATGCGAGTGATTTTGATGACGAGCGTAATGGCTGGCCTGTTGAACAAGTCTGGAAAGAAATGCATAAGCTTTTGCCATTCTCACCGGATTCAGTCGTCACTCATGGTGATTTCTCACTTGATAACCTTATTTTTGACGAGGGGAAATTAATAGGTTGTATTGATGTTGGACGAGTCGGAATCGCAGACCGATACCAGGATCTTGCCATCCTATGGAACTGCCTCGGTGAGTTTTCTCCTTCATTACAGAAACGGCTTTTTCAAAAATATGGTATTGATAATCCTGATATGAATAAATTGCAGTTTCATTTGATGCTCGATGAGTTTTTCTAATCAGAATTGGTTAATTGGTTGTAACACTGGCAGAGCATTACGCTGACTTGACGGGACGGCGCTTCCCTACCCTCATGGCCGCCTCCCAGGAATCGACCCAGGTGCTTATCGTGGACATAATCCTTTACTCATAAATTTATCTTATTCCATTATTGTACCTGTCACGCAAAACTTGCAGAAAAGCCATAAACGCAGGAGAATCCTGTCGGCGGTGAGGATAATAAATATGGTAGCCGTCAAAATATGGACACCACTCGGTCAGAACAGCAATCAGCTTGCCGCTTTTGATATATCCATCTGCAACATACTCGGGAATATAGGCAATCCCCAGCCCGTCTAATGCTGCATCGAGCTGATGAATCGTGCTGTTCGCAATATATTGCCCTTTGACTTTCAGACTGAATTTCTGAGCATCTTTCTCGAATTCCCAGGCGTACAATCCACTCGTATCAGAATAGCGGACGTTAATGCAGTTGTGGTTCAAAAGATCCTGCGGCTTCCTGGGCTTAGCATAACGCTTAAAATGGCACTGTTGCAAAGTTAGCGATGAGGCAGCCTTTTGTCTTATTCAAAGGCCTTACATTTCAAAAACTCTGCTTACCAGGCGCATTTCGCCCAGGGGATCACCATAATAAAATGCTGAGGCCTGGC
>NZ_VPDX01000073.1:0-1308 GCF_013417475.1 Acinetobacter sp. YH12249
CTCTGTACACGACAAAAATAGATAACTCATTGAAATAATGTCACAATAATTGTTTTCTAACGACGAATACTATGACACATCTCAATGAGTTATATCTTATCTTAAACAAATCTCTAAAATGGAACAAGTCACATTTAAAGTGCTTTGCGCTCATCATGCTTGTGATTATTTTAAAGCAAACATGTAATCTTTCTTCTGCATCTAAAGCCTTGCCCATCAAGTGTTTACCACAATCATTTTATCGACGTATGCAGCGCTTCTTTGCAGGTCAGTATTTTGATTATCGTCAAATTTCTCAGTGTCATCACCAGAACGATGGTGATGACTACGGCGATCTGACCCCAAAGGATTCGGCCTCCGCGCAATGCAGGCTCCAGTCGGCAAAAGAGACGGAGCCGATCAGAGAGTAGGCAAAATCGGGACGGGCAACAGGAAAGAGGATGCCGGAGGGCTGCCGGATACTATCGGCGGCAAATAGGATGGATCGCCTGTGCCGTTATCGTGCCGGTCGAGTGCCATCCAGGAAACGATTGGGCGAATCGCCGTCACGCTTCATTTTGCCTGCGAGGTTGAGTAGATTTTTCAGTGCGGAGTTGCGATTGAACGGCGACCAGACGGCTGTAAAGGCAACCGGCTCCGGTTCATCGAGGAAGGGCAGGAAGACGATGCCGGTCGTCGGCAACAATGACGTTGCCTCGCCGACGATAGTGATGCCGAAGCCTTGTCCGACCATAGATAGCAGCGTGTCGCGCCCCACATCAAAGCGCCGGATCGACGGTGCGGGCCAACGCCCGGCAAGGCGCAGCACGATATGGTCATGGACCTGCGGGCCGGTGCCACCATAGCGAACAATGAAAGTCTCGCCGACCAGATCGGACCAAGTGATTGCGGACTGCCCGGCGAGGCGATGCCCATCCGATAGCACGGCCACCAGCGGTTCGGTCCAGATCGGTCGGGTATGGCAGTCGGGCATCTCGGGCTTGCCCGCGACGAACACCACGTCGAGCTGGTCAGCACGAAGCTGCATCACCGCATCGCGGGCTGTGCCTTCGGTGATCTCAACCTCAATGCCCGTATGTTCTTCCCGATAATGACGGATCAGCTCCGTGAGAAAGCTGCGTGGGATTAAGGCATGGATGCCGATGCGAAGCCGGCCGTATTCTCCTTGAGCTGTCATGCCTGCGGTCTTCACTGCGTGATCGAGTTGATCGACACCCGCCGTGACACGCTCCATGAAGTGCCTGCCTGCGTCTGTTAGCCGAACGCCCCGCGCATGGCGCTCAAATAGCAGGACACCAAGGTTATCCT
>NZ_VPDX01000074.1:0-1274 GCF_013417475.1 Acinetobacter sp. YH12249
TGATGTGTGCTGAATTAGCAGGAGACTTTCACTTGGGAGATTCTAGGCAGCTAACCGATAAAAGTCTTCTGCCATTTGATTTGGTGTCTTAAAATCCAAGCCTTTTTGAATTCTTCGCTGATTATAAAATAACTCTATATATTTTGTAATATCCGCTTTGGCTTCTTCCCTTGTTTTGTAGTTGCGATGATGGACTAGTTCATTTTTGAGTATGCCCCAGAAACTCTCTATCGGTGCATTATCAAAGCAGTCGCCTTTTTTGCTCATTGAACCCTGAAAATCAAATTTCTCAAGTAAGTTTCGATATTCATTACTGCAATATTGGCTGCCTCTATCTGAATGTACAATGAGATCTTTAGCAGGTTTCTGATTGCGAATAGCCATATTCAATGCATCACAAACAAGCTTGGCTGTCATGCGCTCATTTAAGCTATAGCCAACAACCTGTTTCGTGTAAAGATCTTTGACAGCTGCCAAGTACAACCAGCCCTCAGCCGTCCAAATGTAGGTAATGTCACTCGACCACGCAAGATTAGGCTTCGTCATTGAAAACTGTTGCTTGAGTAAATTGTCATAAATAGAACGGTTGTGATCACTGTTCGTGGTTCTTTTGAAACGCTTATGGCGCTTACAATACAACTGATTTGATTTTTTTATTTGGCGCACAGCATACGTACTTATTTTGATACCTTGCGCTTGTAAATGCTTGGTTAATCGAACATAGCCATAGCTTTGTTTGGTTTCTTCATGGGCTATTTTGACCAAAATTGTCTGCTGATTTCGCTGAATTGATCTTTTACTCATGCCTCGCTTTAGCCAATCATAAAAGCGAGAAACGGATACACGAAGTAATCGAGCCATTAAAATAATCGGAAATAAGTGGCTTTGCGATTTCATATAGGCGTACCTCACTGACTTTCTTTGGCAAAGTACGCTGCTGCCTTTTTTAAAAATTCACGTTCCATTTCAGCTGTTTTGAGCTGTTGTTTAAGCTTCTTATTTTCTTCGAGTAAGGCGTTTAGATCGGGCGAATACTGTTTTGTGCCTGCTAAAGTTCCAGCCTTTGCTTTGTTATTCCAGTTCGAAAGGGTTTGCATTGAAATGCCAAGTTGTCTAGCGGATTCCGATACATTACCTTGGTTCTCTTCAATGGCTTTTATGGCTTCAGCTTTAAATTCTGCGGTGTAAGTCTTCTGTTTCTTGCTCATGGTAAACTCCTAATGAGTATGTATAGTTTACCAAGTTAAACCCTCCTGTTTTTTAAGCACACATCA
>NZ_VPDX01000075.1:0-1034 GCF_013417475.1 Acinetobacter sp. YH12249
TTTCTCAGTGACTTGTTTTACTGCTTCAATTTTGAATTCTTCAGGGTATCGTTTACTGCTCATAAGCACCTCGTTAATTAGCCATTTTATCTAACTAAAAGGTGTCTACAAAATCGGTGGCTATTCACATCAATAATTTTGATTTTACTTTGAGCATTTGGATCAATATTTCTTGTGTGATCTCTACCGTTCTTTATGTCGCTGATTGTTCCTGAACTTTCATCATAACTTGGCCAATATTGTCCACCACCAAATTTAGGAACATCATTGGCACCAGTAGAAAGGATATTCTCATCTTTTGCTAATACCGCTCCTACTTGCCTAGATAGGTCAGCTGATTTTAAACTGGAAGTGAAAGCTAGATAAATTGCATATTCATTAAATGTTGGGGAAACGTGTGGAGAACTAAAAATTAAAGATAAAAATCTTTTACAAGAAGACCTAATTTGTTTATGCGTTTTGTCATCATACTTAATAAAGTAGTCACCTAGAGGGAAAGTTGCTCTAGTTTTCTGCCCAAATAATTGTTTTTCATTAGCATCACGTTTAATTAATTCTTGAGCATGAATTGGCGTTAAACCTAAGTCATTGACTAAAGCATTTTCCCTTAAGTTCTCGCTTTCAAAAATAGATATTTGGAAAAAGTTATATCCATAAACTTTTCTAAGAGTTTTTACCTCTTCGTCGTGTTTCAATGAATTTATTATATATACTACTCTACGTGTATCCTCAGTGAATTCTTCTCTACTTTTCTTTATGAAGTCAATTATTTCACATGCTAGATAATCATAACTAAAATTTTCTCTAAGCTCATTTCCAAAATTCATGAAAGTAGAAATTTTTTGAAAATTATCACTTAAATTTATGTCTTTATATTTTCTTAGAAAAAGTGGATGTTTTTGTAAAATAGACCTCTTTCATAAATCATTTTTTGCTCAGTTCCAAGTTGTAGATTCCAGCAATTAAATTGAATCTCAAACCAAGCCTTTTACCTCTATTTCGATAACGCTCAGCAAGGATTTTGAAGGTTTTCA
>NZ_VPDX01000076.1:0-1029 GCF_013417475.1 Acinetobacter sp. YH12249
CAAAGCACGTAGTGTTCATGGATTTCTAGGAGGGATTTACGCGTCCTTGTGTGCATATCAACTGATCCATAAAAATAAGCCAACAATTCAAATTATGAAGTCATCGGCTTAAGCAGGATTCGGGTTATTTTATTATTTTAAAGAAATAATCTATTAATTTTTTCAAATGAAATTCTATAAATTTATGAAAATTAAACAGATAGCGGTTGATAATAAGTGTTTAATTTATAGGCTGGATCTCTTATTTTTTGTTTTACTTTAGTTTAATTGTTCAAGATTATGTAATATTTTGTTATTTGGTTTTATGCTTAGGTGGTGTATAAATAATATACAGCTCTCCATGAGGGTAAAACACATGACTAAAGCAGAATTAGCTGTCTCCGCATTGGTCGTATTCCTTATTACCTTGATGGTTTATGGAGTAGGACAATCATTAAGTTATTAAAATAACTTTTTTCTAATGGTTCTCGTATGTAAATAAAGCCCTCCGTGGGCTTTATTTTGTTTCAGTCTGAGCCTGAAACACTCTTCTGATTTTCAGAATATTCTAGCGCAGCTTTTTGTGCTTCTGCGGCAGCTTTAGCTTCCAAGGGAATTGTATCTGCTGCAATAGTAGAAGTACCATAAATACCCATCGTAATAAGTATTAGAACTTTCGAAAACTGTTTCATGCAAAATCCTCTAATTCTCTAAAACTTGATTTCAGTGTAGGGGATAAAAATCTTTAGACATGTATTAGCGATGTCTGCTTATGTAAGATATTCGGGCTTAGCGTGAAAACCCTTTCACCTTATGTAACCCGAATCGCGGATAAAAAATTGACTTGAAAAATAAGAGGACTAGAGCCATCAGTTGAGTTACCACACAAAACTTAAAACTCTAGTCCCGATGTTTAATAGTATCGAATTATTTTGCGTAATTGATGATTTCTTTCTTAAATTTGAAGCAACCTACTGGAATTTCCTTAAACAAAGTCGTCGTTTCTCCAGAGTCCGAGCCGCTCACTTGAGTATCTCAGAAATCACTTTT
>NZ_VPDX01000007.1:0-147912 GCF_013417475.1 Acinetobacter sp. YH12249
GAATAATTCAAGTGAATTTGTTTGAAAGAAAAACTTTAAAAGCTTTATTTTCACCCGATAAAATACCCATAAAACAAGAGGAAGCTCATTTGAGCTTCCTCTTGTGAAAAATTGTGGGACAGCAATGCCTGAACAGGGTCTTTTTTCTATTATATTGTCTTGATCAGGTGACGGATTAATTATCATAAAACCGTCATAAAGCTGTAACCCGGCTGTCATATTCCAAAATCAAAATGTGAGTATCGAAAACAGGTACTCAACTGAATCAAAAGTGGTGTACTCGAAATTTTAATAAATGAGAGAGATCCAGAATGCGCTTAACAAATATAGCAATCTTAATTGCAGCGGGGGTAGCGGCATCCACGACAGCGAATGCAGCACGTGACACTATTCAAATCGCAGGTTCTTCTACTGTTTTACCTTATGCCAGTATTGTCGCTGAAGAATTTGGCAATACTTTCCCTCAGTTTAAAACACCAGTCGTTGGTTCAGGTGGTTCATCTGGCGGCCTAAAACAGTTCTGTAATGGTGTAGGGGACAATACCATTGATATTGCCAATGCCTCGCGTCAAATCAAAAGTGCCGAACTGGCAGAATGTAAAAAGAATGGTGTCAACAAGGTACTAGAAATCAAGATCGGGTATGACGGGATTGTCTTTGCATCTAATTCGAATAAAGCCGCTTATAAATTACGACCTCAGCATGTTTATGCTGCTTTAGCTGCGCAGTTACCTTCTAAAGGGAAAATGGTGGCTAATCCATATACCCGCTGGAACCAGATTGATCCAGCTTTGCCGAATGAACCCATCACTTTAGTGATTCCGGCTTCAAATCATGGCACACGTGAAGTCTTCCAGGAGAAGATGGTGGATGCAGGCTGTGAAACGTATGCTGCAATTAAGTCTCTAGATAAAGATGCCAAGAAAAAGGCGTGTAGCACCTTCCGTAAGGATGGACGCGTCATTGAAATATCAGGTGACTATACTGAAACCTTGGCACGTTTAAAGACCTCACCAAGTGCAGTCGGTGTCTTTGGTCTGGGCTTCTATGACCAGAACCGTGATCGTCTGCGTGTAGCTACAGTCAATAACGTGGCACCTTCTGAAAAGACCATTTTAAACGGTGCTTATCCGGTATCTCGTCCATTGTTCTTCTATGTCAAAGGCGAACACCTGAAATCAATCAAAGGTTTGCAACAGTTCACAGAGTATTTCCTGAATAAAAAGGTATCGGGTAAGGGTTCCAAGCTGGAAAAAGCCGGCTTGATTTCAATGTCAGACAAAGAACGTGCAGCAGTGCTGGCAAATTTTAAGGCTGCAAAAGCCGTAGTAGTGAAATAAAACAGGATTTAGGGAAATGCTGGTGACAGTCGACCTGTCATCGGCTTTTCATGGCAAGCAAGTTTTTTCACAGACTAAAATCCTGAAAAGAACCATGGAGAATACATGAATCTGCTACTTATAGGTGTGTTACTGGCTTTAATTGCCATCGCCTATCAAATCGGATTAAGTAAAAGCCGGAAACTAGCAGGTCAGGGCAATAATTCTGCGATGCTACATTCACGTCCTGGATATTATGGCGCGCTCGTAGCTTTGTGGTGTGGACTTCCTGCATTTTTGATTCTGATGGCATGGAACATTGTTGAACCTAGCCTGCTGGAACAGGTCGTAATTAAACACCTGCCTCATGATGTTTTGACTCATCTGGATCAAGCCAGTCTGAGTGTGGTCATAGATCGTGTACAGGCATTGGCTTCCGGTTTCGGTGTCAGTGATCAGCCGGCTGCTTATGAACTTGCAGCAGCAGAACAATTAGCTAAATTTTCTACCATCGGTACTTTTGCCAAACTGGCAGTTGTCATTTCTGTGGCTTTGGCCGGTCTGGTCTGGGCAAAAAAACGGATCAGCCAGAATTTTCGTGCACGGAATCAGGTCGAAAAGATCATGAATATCGGGCTGGCCTTGTGTTCTGGAGTAGCCATCCTGACCACACTCGGCATTGTGATGTCGATGTTTGGCGAAGCCATGCGATTCTTCAGCTTTGTCAGTCCACTGGATTTCTTCTTTGGCACCGAATGGGATCCGGGTTTTAGCACCACGGGTCATGCCGAAGGCAGTTATGGATTATTGCCATTGCTGTGGGGAACATTGATGGTCAGCGGGATTGCATTACTTGTTGCAGTCCCCTTAGGACTGATGATTGCGATTTATCTGGCCGAGTACGCATCACCACGCTTCCGAGCTTGGGCAAAGCCGACCATTGAGGTTTTGGCTGGAATTCCAACGATTGTCTACGGTGTTTTCGCCTTAATGATTCTGGGGCCATTTCTTAAAAGTCTAGGTGCTTTGGTCGGTATTGATATTAATGCCACCAGTGCGCTTACTGCTGGCTTCGTCATGGGCATCATGATTATTCCATTCGTGTCATCTTTATCAGACGACATTATTACCCAGGTACCACGTGCCTTGAGGGATGGTTCTTTAGGTCTGGGCGCGACCAAATCTGAAACGATTCGTCAGGTCGTATTACCAGCCGCTTTACCCGGCATTATTGGCGCTTTTTTGCTGGCGGCATCGCGGGCCATTGGTGAGACCATGATTGTGGTACTCGCAGCAGGAAACAGTCCGCAACTGCATGCCAATCCGCTGGAAGCAGTCTCAACAGTGACCATTACTATCGTCAATCAGCTTACGGGTGATACTGACTTTGCCAGTCCGCAGGCGCTGGTGGCTTTTGCGTTGGGTCTTACCCTGTTTGTCATTACATTAGGGCTGAACATTGTTGCACTGTACATCGTGCGTAAATATCGAGAGCAATACGACTAATGAGTACTTCAAATACAACGCCTGTAGATCAGCCTATTGATCCATCTGTGGCTGCTGAGCAACGTGAAAAGCGCAGGAAGACCATTCAAAGCTCTCTGGCACGACGTCATCGCAAAGAAAAAACCTTTCGTGTCATGGGGCTTTCTGCCGTATTGGCTGGTTTGTTCTTTGTGGTAGTTCTTTTCGGCAGTATTTTGGGCAAAGGTTTGCCGGCATTCTGGCAAAGCAGTATGAGCTTGCCGATTCATTTTGATCCAGCCATTGTCAATATTAATCCTAAACCTAAACAGGCTGCGGGAGAATCCCAGGCACAATTTGAACAGCGTATGGTGGATTGGCAAATGCAGGTCGGTCTGGTCGACTGGGATGCCTTGATTGTAAATGGCATGATTGCCAAAAACAGTAAGCTGGAAAGCCAGCGTTATGAACTGGGCTATTTATATACCAGTTCAGAAGCGTATCGTCTGCGGGATATGGTACTGAATAATCCGGCTCTGGTTGGTCAAACTCAGGACGTGAAAATTCTGGCAGATGCCAATGTTGATGTCTGGCTGGCTGGCAATATTGACCGCGATCTGCCCGATGAACAGCAACAGCTCAGTCTTGAAGTCCGTCAGCTTGCGGATGATATGAAAGCTGCCGGAATCATAGAAAGTAGCTTTAATACCAATATCTTTACCAGTCCGGACTCGCGCAGTTCACCTGCTACCTCAGGTCTCGCAGGCGCATTTATGGGCTCATTGTTCATGATGCTGATCGTGATCTTTATTTCGATTCCGATCGGGGTCGCATCGGCTATCTATCTGGAAGAGTTTGCGCCGAAGAACTGGATTACCGATGTCGTAGAAGTGAATATTAATAACCTTGCGGCAGTTCCTTCCATTGTCTTTGGTTTGCTCGGTGCAGCGATTTTTATTGGCTGGATGCATTTGCCGCTTTCAGCACCATTGGTCGGTGGTCTGGTACTGAGCTTGATGACATTACCAACTGTGATTATTACTACGCGTGCATCACTCAAAGCCGTACCGCCATCCATCCGTCAGGCAGCATTAGGCTTAGGTGCATCACGCTTACAAACCGTATTTCACCATGTTTTACCGCTTGCACTACCGGGTATTTTGACTGGGGCGATTATTGGTGTGGCACAAGCACTGGGTGAAACGGCCCCACTATTATTGATCGGGATGAGTGCTTTTGTGGCGAGTGTTCCGGCTTCGCCTTTTGATCAATCCACGGCATTGCCGGTGCAAATTTTCCTGTGGCAAGGCAATGAGCTGCGTAACTTCTTCGAAGGGCGTACTGCAGCAGCCATTATTGTACTTCTGGCCATGATGATCAGCCTGAACAGCTTGGCCATCTGGTTACGTAAGAAATTTGAAGTCCGTTGGTAAGGAGGGGCAGAATATGAATACAGCAAATCCAACTATAAATGCCTTAGAAAAGGATCCGTCTGTGAATCCACAACATACACAATTTATCCAAGATTCTGTAACCCAAAAGCCGGCGACTGCTTTTGTTTCCCAGTTTGATACTCAGGCTGAAAACAAAGCACCGAAAAAGTCAGATCAGGTCAAAATCAGTACCTCAGATGTACATGTTTACTATGGTGAAACAGAAGCAATTAAAGGCATTGATCTGAACATCTATGAAAATGAAGTGATTGCTTTTATCGGTCCTTCAGGTTGTGGTAAGTCAACATTCCTGCGTACTTTAAACCGGATGAATGACACGATTGATCGCTGTCGTGTGACCGGTAAGGTGTTGCTGGATCATCAGGATATTTATGATCCGAATCTGGATGTGGTATTGCTGCGTGCGCAGGTGGGGATGGTGTTCCAGAAGCCAAACCCTTTTCCAAAATCGATTTTTGACAATGTCGCTTATGGGCCAAAATTGCATGGTCTGGCACGGGATAAATATGATCTGGAAGAAATTGTAGAAAACAGCTTGCGTAAAGCGGGATTATGGGATGAAGTCAAAGACCGTTTAAATCAGCCGGGTACGGGGCTGTCGGGTGGTCAGCAGCAGCGTTTATGTATTGCACGGACGATTGCCGTTTCTCCTGAAGTGATTCTAATGGATGAACCTTGTTCAGCACTCGATCCGATTGCAACAGCCAAAGTTGAAGAACTGATCTCCGAGCTTTCAACCCAATACACCATTGCTATTGTGACTCACTCCATGCAGCAGGCAGCGCGAGTCTCTGATCGTACCGCTTATTTCCATTTAGGTGATCTGATCGAAGTCAACTCGACCGAGAAAGTCTTTACCCAGCCAGATCATCAGCTCACTGAGGCCTATATTACAGGGCGTTTTGGTTAAGAAGTTTTATCTCAAGAAAGAAGGGCTAAAAAGCTCTTTTTTTTATATCCAAAAGTAACCAAAGAATAGAAGATATATCAATTGAATCAGTGAAATGTGGAAAAATAAACCGAATCCTATTGTGCCCTAAATTCTTATAGAATATGCCGTCTTTGACATGGCAGAGCTGTCAAAAGATAGATGTTAAGAAAAGGTTGCATCCGCTATGGAAACACTCAAAAAGATGTCAGTTTTTCTGATGCTGCTGATCGCATTAAGTTTAGGCATTGGTGGTTTGTGGCATCAATTACAAGGCGGCAGCATGTTTTATACACTGATTGGATTGCTGTATGGACTCAGTTTGAATTTCTATTTTAAAAAGCAGGAAAAAGCCTTATATGCGAATTCTGCTGTATTGCTGGGTGTTATTCTCTGGGCAGGTTATCAACATGGCATTAATCTTTTATAGTACAAATTATTTTTGCTCTACTAGAGCCCCATGGATACTGCTCTGTTTCAGCAATTAAACAACAATATTCTATTGAAAAAAAATCATTTGACCTTATCTTAAATTGAAACCTATATAAATAATTGAGACCCGATTTTTATGTTATTTCATACCCCCAAATTACCCGCTGAAATCCGTATTAGTCACTTGAATGCGCGCATTAACGAGCAACGAAAAAAAATAGCGCAAACAACTTCATCTAAACTGGAACTTTTGCAATTGAGCCAGCAATTGTCAAAAGAAGCGCGTGCGCGTAAGAAAACTAACCAGAAAATCTATGTACTCGATTTTAAAGGCGATATGGCTGCGTCTGCGGTAGAAAGCCTGCGTGAAGAAATTACCCTGATTCTATCTACAGCGAAAGCTGGTCGTGACCGTATCATTGTACGTTTAGAAAGTCCGGGTGGTATGGTGCATGGTTATGGTCTTGCAGCTGCGCAACTGGTGCGCTTACGTGAAGCGGGTTTCCATGTGACCATCTGTGTCGATAAAGTGGCAGCCAGTGGCGGTTATATGATGGCGTGTATTGCAAATGAAGTGATTTCTGCGCCGTTTGCGATTGTGGGTTCAATTGGGGTAGTGGCACAGGTGCCGAACTTTAACCGTCTGCTGAAAGAAAACAAGATCGATTTTGAACTTTATACTGCGGGTCAATATAAACGTACGGTGACCATGTTTGGTGAAAATACCGAAGAAGGCAAAGCCAAGTTTGAAGAAGAATTGCAACAGACACATGCCTTGTTTAAACACTTCGTGGAAAAATATCGTCCACAGTTAAATGTTGAAAAAGTGGCAACGGGTGAACACTGGTATGGTCAGGATGCCCTAGATCTGAATCTGGTGGATAAACTGCAAACTTCCGATGAATATCTGCTAGGCCTATTACCACAACATGATGTGTATTTAATCCAGACCCGTAAAAAACCAACGCTGGGCGAAAAACTAGGTTTGCAAGCAGCACAAATTGCAGATTCTTTTATCCCAGCGGTGATGAATAAAGTGGTAGATACGCTAACCAAAGCCAATTCAAATCTGGTTCAGATGCGCGATCCTAAACTTTAATTCATTATTCAGTTATGAATCTAAGAGCTCACTTCGGTGGGCTTTTTTATGATCTAAAATCAAACAATTGTGCTATAAATAACTGACTTATAGTGGTTTCTCATTTATATGCTCACGTTTCTTTTACTATTCGGCTTCTTCAGTATCATTTTTATTCCGATGCTATGTATGTTCTATTCTGAAGCGAAATTAACCACTGACGAATCGAAGAAAATTTTATTTTGGCTCAGCTTTCTTCCGGGCACTTCAATCTTTTTACTTTACGCATTTTTAAAGCCAGATGCTCCACCTGTTATTCCTTCGCAGGACTGTGGCGTGATTCAATTTTACCAATTCAATGCTCGTCGGAGTGGTTACTTTGAGCGTGTCAGCATCCGCTTTGATGATACTCAACATAATCGTCATCTATTTTTTGATAAGCATCTAAAGAAAATTCCTCAAGGTCAAAAAGCCTGCTTTGAATATTTAGATAAGTTCAAATATCCGCATTTGGCAGAATCTAAGCTGGTTAAATGGATTGAACCTTCATAAATATCAGCCATTGTTACTGCTCATCAGCTAAAATGAAGCATATTTCCATTAAGAGCAGAAAGATGACCGTGGCTGAAGCATTTTTAGCAATCCAAAATTGTTATTTTAACTATGAATTTGAGGAACTGAATTTAGCGGATGACTTCCCAGAAGAGTTGCCTGTTTCTCTACGTGGAATTATGTACAGACATGAGATTCAATATCCCGATGCCACCTATTATATTTATTACAGCGAGATATTGACGGGTAATGAATTGCAAAAAATGAAAGATGATTGGCAGCGATATTGCCCACTTCCATAATTTAAAATAAGAAAATATAAAATCTAAGTCTTTAATTCCAGCAAATAAAAAAGCTCACTTTAGTGGGCTTTTTTATTTGCTGGAATTAACATCAATCCACCAGTAAACATCGCCCCAACTGTCGCTAATAATATATCTTTATGGGCATCCCACATATCACCTTGCTGGCCGTTATAACTTTCCGCCTGTTCAGGTGATAAGCCAATGGCGATCAGCCATTCAATCCATTCATAAATCAGACTGGTTGCCATCACAAATTGAATGACTAAAAGAAAAATGGTGAATGGTTTTTGCTGGGGTAACCAGACCTGAAACAGTCGATAAAAAACAGGATAGAGCAACAGGCCAAAAACCAGATGCACAAAACGGTCAAACATGTTGCGAGACCAGCCTATGAGAGCATTTAGGTCAAAGCCAAACAGTGTCTGAATCCAGTCATTATAAGGCACATAAGAATATAGATAATGTGCTGCAACGATATGGATGAATAAAAACAGAATATACAGATTAAAACTAAGAAAACTGAGTCCGATTTTATACAGGCAGAAAATCAGCATACCGATCATAAATAGGGTACCGGTCTGATGCAGTAAATAGGATTGCATTTCCAGAGGCTGAATGCTGGCAACAATGATCGCAGCCACCAAAACCCCCAGGCTGATCAAATGTTTGCCGCTCAATCGATGATCTATCATCTTGTTATCTGTCGTTTTGTTTTAAAGTTGAAAATAATTATAAATAAAAAAAGCGAAGCCGGAGCCTCGCTTTTGGTCTTAATTATCTAAATTAGATTTTAGAAATTAAGTCTTTAATTTGTTTTGCCTGGTCAGCAGCATTACCTGTATAAGTTGCAGGGGTCATTTCAGCCAGACGTGCACGGTCTGCAGCAGGAACTGCTTCAAGCTCATTACCATTCACGAAGCTCACCATCATGTCACGAGTCATCGCTTGACCACGAGTCAGTGCTTTCAGTTTTTCGTATGGTTTTTCAACGTTATAACGACGCATTACTGTTTGGATTGGTTCAGCCAGAACTTCTTGTGCGTGGTCAAGATCTTCAAGAATACGAGCAGCATTCAGTTCAAGTTTACCGATACCTTTTAAGCATGCCTCAAACGCGATCAAGCTTTGTGCAAAACCAACACCCATGTTACGAAGCACAGTAGAGTCAGTTAAGTCACGCTGCCAGCGAGATACAGGCAGTTTTTCGCCCAGGTGAGCCAATACGGCATTTGCAATACCCAGGTTACCTTCAGAGTTTTCAAAGTCGATTGGGTTCACTTTATGCGGCATGGTAGAAGAACCCACTTCGCCTTCTTTCAGTTTTTGTTTGAAGAAGCCGAGAGAGATATAACCCCAAACGTCACGGTTAAAGTCGATCAGGATGGTATTGAAACGACGCAGTGCATCAAACAGTTCCGCCATATAGTCGTGCGGTTCGATCTGAGTGGTGTACGGGTTGAAAGTCAGACCTAAAGATTCCACGAAAGCTTGTGAGTGAGCAGGCCAGTTGATTTCTGGGTAAGCAGAGTAGTGTGCATTGTAGTTACCTACAGCACCGTTGATTTTGCCCAGCAATTCAACATTTTTGAACTGTTTGATTTGACGAGCCAGACGGTAAGCCACGTTCGCCATTTCTTTACCCAAAGTGGTTGGGCTGGCAGTTTGACCGTGAGTACGAGACAGCATTGGCTGTTCAGCGTGAGTCTCAGCCAAAGCCACGATTGAATCGATAATTTGTTGCATAGACGCGATTAAAACATCACGGCCATTTTTCAGCATTAAAGCATGAGACAGGTTATTGATGTCTTCAGAGGTACATGCAAAGTGAATGAATTCACCCGCATTTTTCAGCTCTTCAATCCCTGCAATTTTTTCTTTCAGGAAATACTCAACCGCTTTCACGTCATGGTTTGTAGTACGTTCGATCTCTTTAATGCGGTTGGCATCTTCTTCAGAGAAGTTTGCAACAATCGCATCAAGTGCAGCATTGGTTTCAGATGAGAAAGCTGGCACTTCAGTGATTTCAGGACGGTTGGCAAGCGCTTGTAACCAACGCACTTCAACAGTCACACGAGCATGGATCAGACCAAACTCAGAAAGAAAAGGGCGCAGCGCATCACATTTGCTAGCGTAGCGTCCATCTAATGGAGAAAGTGCAGTTAAAGCGTTCATATCGATTCCCTAAATTTTGGAATTAAACGAAAAACGGTGCGCGTACAACAACATGGTTTAGATCACCTGAAACTGTAAGCGCGCGAGATTTTGGATATCCTGTAGCAGCTTGCGCTTGCCAAAAATCATGCCCCATGAACTGCCACCAAGCTGACGCCATAAGTGCGCCATCTGCAGTCCAGTAAATAGTGAAGCACGGATGCGGTTGGTATGACCGGAATCTTTAAAGGCTTCAGCATTGCCACGCACCATGATCCGCGGATTGATCTGTCCGGCGGTATCGACATAGGTCTGAGCGAGGTTGGCAATGATGCTGGGATGCATGTAATTGTTATCGAAGAAGGAGAGCTGTCTGAGGATTTTTTGCTGGGATTGTTCGATGATTTCAACAAACTTGGGATTACTATAGACCTTCTTTTCTAACTGAAGAAGTGCCATGGCATAGGACATTGGAAGTTTGGTCGATGAAAGTTTTGGAAGTCTGGATTTTGGGGACGTATTAAAAGGTTGGGTAATGCTGCTTTCCAGGGTTTTTAAACCGAGGGAAATATCGGCCAGCTGATTAAAGAAGTCTAAGGTCTGGGCATTTAACTTGCCACTTGGACGGATATTTAAACTGGCTTTAATCAACTGCTCAAAATAGAAATTACCGCTTTCACCAATGCTTTGCTGTCCCGTCAATGCAGTCATATGCGTCAGCTGGGTGGCCTGAAAAACCCCTGCCAGCGCCAATGCACGATTTTGACGAACATTCAACGTTGTGGCTTGTTGAAACGGTAACTCCGTCATGCCGAAATCATCCTTTAATAAAATCAGGTTTAGGCGCATTGGTATGATGAATCACGCCACCACCTAAACAAACTTCACCTGAGTAGAATACAACGCTTTGACCCGGGGTCACAGCACGTTGCGACTCATCAAATTCAACACGAACACCATTTGGTGTTTCTGGATCCTTGAAAATAGTACACGCTTGGTCAGGCTGACGGTAGCGGGTTTTTGCCGTACAGCGGAAACCTGATTCAGGAATATCCTGTTCACCGGCTACCCAGTCAATCGCTTCAGACCACAATATGGTACTTTGCATCAGTGGATGTTCATGACCTTGACCGACCACCAGACGGTTACCTTCGATATCTTTATGCAGCACAAACCAGGCACCTTCTTCCGCGCCTTTCATACCGCCAATACCGATCCCGCCGCGTTGACCGAGCGTATAGTACATTAAGCCGTGATGATCACCAACCTCTTTGCCATCTTCCAGCACGATTTTTCCAGGTTGAGCCGGTAAATATTGCTTTAAGAAGTCATTGAAGCGACGTTCCCCAATAAAACAGATACCCGTAGAATCTTTTTTCTTGGCTGTTGCCAGACCTAATTCTTCTGCAATTTTACGTACTTGTGGTTTTTCAATTTCACCGACAGGGAACAGGGTCTTATTAATTTCACGACCATGAACCGCATGCAGGAAGTAAGTCTGGTCTTTATTATTGTCATAACCACGCAGTAATTGAGCATATTGCTCACCATGTGAATTGGTCATGGTCTCGCCGCGACGACAGTAGTGACCGGTGGCAATAAAGTCGGCGCCGAGATTGATCGCATGATCCAGGAAGGCACGGAATTTAATTTCTTTATTACACAAAATATCCGGGTTTGGCGTACGGCCAGCAGCATATTCAGCCAGGAAATGCTCGAACACGCGATCCCAGTATTCCATCGCGAAGTTGGCAGTATGCAGTTTAATCCCGATCTTGTCGCAAACGGCTTGTGCATCGGCAAGATCTTCCATTGCCGTACAGTATTCTGTGCCGTCATCTTCTTCCCAGTTTTTCATGAAAAGACCTTCAACCTGATAACCCTGTTGAAGGAGGAGAGCTGCAGACACAGATGAATCTACACCACCAGACATACCGACGATGACACGTTGTTGCATAGGATTAGGCATCCAAATTTGAAATTAAGGGAGAATTTTGGTGCTCGTAAATGAGCGATAAAGGATAGCGTTTGCCAGCTTGGGCATCCTGCACGGCTTTAATCACCAATGGGCTGCGAGCACGTGCGGTTTCAACCAGTTCATCCAGCGTCATCCAGACTGCACCGACAATACCGGTATCCAGTTCAGCATTTTCATCATGGCTGATGGCTTCTGCTCTCAAACAGAAACGGAAATAGGTACGATCCGGGAACATCGGTGGGGTATAGGTATAGATGCCGATCAGATCAGTGACATTAACCTGATAGCCGGTTTCTTCCATGGTTTCACGAATAGCTGCTTCGACAATGGTTTCACCTGCCTCCACATGGCCTGCTGGCTGATTGAATACGGTATGGGTGACACCTTCAGTATGTTCTTCAACGAACAGGAATTTTCCATTTTTTTCGACGACAGTTGCAACAGTGACGTGAGCAGTCCAAGCGGTCATAAAGGAGCACCATGGAATAAAAACTGTATTCTACAAAATTTAGGCGGCGGTGGCTATGTCGATACTCGGGATTTTAATTTAGATGATTAACAATAAAGGTATTTGGCGAAAAAGAAAACGTAGAATATAATGAGTACATAAAATACTAAAACAGTAATATTTGCATTCTACGCTTTAATATAAGAATTTGATTTAAAATAAAATTTAATAAAAATTAGCAGTATTTCATAACAATTAAAATAAATAACAGGCTTTATAGGACAGGATTCCAATGAAATTCAGAACAGACATCAATGGCCTCAGAGCAATTGCCGTGATTGCAGTCATGCTATTTCATTTTAATGCGGCCTGGATACCTGGCGGTTTTGTTGGAGTAGATGTCTTCTTTGTGATTTCAGGCTTTTTAATGACTGGAATCATATTTAAAGATTTAGAACATGAAAAATTTTCTATTCTGAAATTTTATGTGGCTCGTGCGAATCGGATTATTCCGGCTTTGGCCGCGCTGTGTCTGGTATTAATGATTTTTGGCTGGTTTTATCTGACGCCTTTTGATTACAAGTTATTGGGTAAGCATGCCGCGAGTAGCATGACTTTTTTATCCAATATCAGTTACTGGAAGGAATCCGGTTATTTTGAGGCAGGCACTCACGAAAAGTGGTTATTACATACCTGGTCACTTTCCGTAGAATGGCAATTCTATATGATTTATCCACTCGTTCTCATTGCCATGCGCAAGTTCATGTCCATCCAGACCATGAAATTTGTGCTGCTGGCAGGAACGATTTTAGGATTCATTCTATCTGTGATCGCTACCTACAAATGGCCAAATCCGGCTTATTTCCTGTTACCTACCAGAGCCTGGGAAATGATGATCGGGGGAATTGCTTATCTTTACCCTTTGACCTTGCAGGAAAATAAGAAAAGGTTGCTGGAAGGAACGGGATTGGCACTTATACTGGGGTCTTATTTCTTCATTTCAGCAGAAGATTTGTGGCCTGGCTATCTGGCAGTTTTTCCTGTTATCGGCACTTTTCTGATGATACACGCACATCGAAATGACAGCGTTATTACCAATAATATTGTATTTCAAAAAATAGGAACCTGGTCTTATTCTATTTACCTCTGGCACTGGCCTTTGGTGGTTCTGATCTATATTTACTCATTACCTGAATATTATGTGTATGCCGGAATAGTACTTTCTATAGTGTTAGGTTTTCTGAGCTATAAGTATATTGAGCAGATTAAATTACCTTCATATCATCAATGGAAAGATATTTATCGTATAAAACCACTTTATTTTTCTCTAGTGCTCATGAGCTTAGGCGTTACTCTAAATATATTTAATGGTTTTAATACAGATCTGCGCCAAGGTGCAGCCTCAGAACAGGCAAAATTTTTAGATTATTATAATGAGAAATTCAAAAATTTAAGGGATGCATACTGGCTAAAATGTGATACTTACGTGAGCCTGACCGAGCATAATAGTTATGATCCTGATCCGGTCTGTATCACGAAACAAAAGGAAGGCGGGGTGTTCTTATGGGGAGATTCTCATGCTGAAGCACTTTCTTTAGGGCTAAGGACATTACTGAAATCCAATGATATCCCTTTTTATCAGAAAACCTCTTCCATTTGCCGGGCATCGCTAACCGAGATCAACTATCATAAAGGAGCTTATAAAGAAGCCTGTGATTATTCCAATAAACTGGCGCTAAAGAGCATCGCAGAACTTAAGCCCAAAATTGTGGTTATCACCCAAGCCTTGAAGCATGACAAAACCAATTGGGAAAACATCGGGAAAAGTTTACTTCAGCTTGGCGTATCCAATATCGTCATTGTGGGGCCAATTTCACAATGGAAACCTTCGCTTCCGAAAGTGATGGTGAAACCGAAAAACTGGAATAGTGCTGAAGATTTTATATTTGATGCCGGACTGGATCTAAGAGCAGTTCAGGTAGACGAGAAAATGAAAAAATTACAATATCCTCAGGGAATTACCTATATATCTCTTATTGACCATCTATGTAAAAAAGATGATGTTCAACAGCAATACAAATGTCGGATTCGGGCAGCTCAAGGAGAAGACCTGCTCCAGGTAGATTATGGTCACTTAAGTGAATCAGGCTCTTTATTTGTAGGGAATACCATACTGTCAAAATACTTATTAAATTTATATTCTCAGGGTGTGACTACAAAACAATAAGCTTATTTCCTGAGATTGCTCAGCCACCTGTTGAGGTGGCTTTTACGTATATAAGTTTAATCAAAATTATTCATTCATTTTGAATATTTCAGTGATCTCGCAATCACGCACAAATTGTTCATCATGTGAAACTAAAATCACAGCGCCGGCATAAGACCGAATTGCGCTTGCCAACAAAGCTTTAGACTCAATATCCAGATGATTCTCTGGCTCATCCAATAATAAAAGTTCGGGTTGAGGAGAGACCTGGCTAAGACCTAATAACGCCACTTTCAGTTTTTCACCACCACTTAACTGAGACAAAGGATAAGTACCTTTATCACCACGAATTCTGAGTTGGCCCAACAGATTACGCCATTCCACTTCCGGAATATCAGGATTCATCTGTCTTAAATTTTCAATCGCACTTAGTGCCTCATTGAGAAAACTAAAATTTTGATCCAGATAAAAACAGCTTCGTGCCAGAAAGATTTGATCTAGAGGTTGCTGCTTTTGTTGGGCGATCAGTTTCAGCAAAGTGGATTTACCAATTCCGTTTCGGCCTACAATATGAATTTTTTCAGCTGCACTTAAAGCAAGATTCACAGGCTGTGGAGTACCAAAAGGAAGCTTTAACTCTTTAACCCGCAGAATTTCACCAGACTGTGGTTTAAAATCTGGAAATTGAAATAACTGAGGTTTTATCTTTTCAAGTTGCTGCTTTTGAACTTTTAACTCAGAGTGTTCATTCAAAATTTGCCGTTGGTGCTGTGCCTGAACTTTACCTATACTTTGACCAGCTTGTTCCTTTTTAAAGTCTAAAAGCACTTTGGCTTGGGAATTCGAATCACGTAATTTGTTTCCGGCACGTTCCCGCTTTTGTGCTTTCATTAAAACGTCATGCTGCTTGTGCTTCATCTGTTTAATATCACGCTGACTCTGCTGAATTGACTGTTCGAGTGAAGTGACATTTTTCTGATACTGTTCAAAAAACTCCGCATAGTTTCCTGTAGAGTGCTGTAATCCATGCTCATTTAAATAATAAATATGATCAACCTGATCTAGCAAAGTCCGGTCATGACTAATGATCATCACACCAGCAGGATGTAACTTTAAATGCTCTATTAACCATGTTCGTGCTTCACGATCCAGATGGTTGCTCGGCTCATCCAGCAATAAATAATATTCAGGCTTTAAGAACAAGCTACATAAAGCAAGTTTGGTCTTTTGGCCCTCACTCAAATATTGTACGGGAAAGTCCAGATCGGTGGGTAATTGTGCTGAACTCAACAGTTGCTGCCATTCATGCGGCAAATGCCAACTATCCTCAAGTAGCTCATAATCCTCGAAACTGGCTGTACCATGTTCAACATTTTTAAAAGCACGATGTAATTGACTTACTTCGAGTGCTTCAGCAATTGTGGCTGCCTTTAACCGATGCAATTGTGGTAGATAGGCATGATGCATTTGCCAGGAAACTTGACCTGAGCAATGTGGAGAAGAATGCTGAGTCTGATGCAAAAGCTGCATGAGCAAAGACTTACCTTGTCCATTACGGCCAATTAAAGCGCTGACCTGAGCTTTAGGAAGGGTAAAATTTAAATTCTGAAATATGACTTTGGAAGGGAATTCTAAAGTCAGACTGGATATTACACATGCCTGCTGAGTCATAAATAACCTCATAAATACAGGATGCACAAAATAAACAAGGGATTTTTTTCTAGAAGAAAGATCAAGCCAGACAATCTATTTTGCACATCAATCTAAAAATAATCGTTGATGAGAAAAATAGACTTACTTCATTGGCGTGACTCACTTATAAGAGAAGGGGAATTCGGACCTTATTTTAATACAAATAAGCTTGCTTAAAAATAGATCAAATTAGGATTTTTTTATCCAATATGTTGATGCTGATTTAAGTAAATTTCAGGTTTTTAAAAATATGAGATGATTGACTTGAAGTTGAACGAGTAAGTTTCATTTACACTATGCGGCTAAAGTCTCTCTATTTTGCTTTTAAAGGATTTTTTTATGTCTGAACTCAAGCTCTACATTACTTTATTGGGCGGCAAGCATGAAAAAGCCAATGTAGAAGTACATGATGTAGTTCCGGTCATTAGTTCAGATATTAAGACAGCTTTTCCATATCTGAAGGAACAATGGTTTGGTGTGCAAAAAGGCCTGCATGTCGATGGCTGGATGACGATCAATGGTGTTAGCTATCAGGATCTGAATTATCAGGTTCAGGTGACGGATATACCTGTAAAACAGGATTTAAAATTATTCCTGATCAATTTAGGTGCTTATGTGCCAGATCAGTTTGGTGAAATCCATAAATATCTGGTAGTTGCTGCTAAAAATAAGACTGAGGCTAAAGCACAAGGCAAGCTGGCCATTGAAAAAACTTGGTTTAAACCTCATACCGATGCCGTGATTGATGTGGATGATTGTTTAGAACTGAACAAGATTGACCAGAAATTTGTGCATCTGGTAGAGGGAGACTTTAAAGCCAATAGTTTTAAGAATGATTATGTGGTTATTCCTTGATTTAAATAAGGCTACGTAAAGTAGCCTTAATTTATCGATTTATTTGTAATGGCCTGAGACTTTCACATAGTTTTGTGCTGAATAAGGCAAGAAAGCTATTTCCTTTTCAGTCAGTGGACGCACTTTTTTGACTGGACTGCCTACATACAAGTATCCACTTTCTAATACCTTATTCGGTGGTACCAGTGAACCTGCTCCAATCATCACATCATCTTCAATAATCACGTCATCGAGAATAATTGTACCGATACCCACTAAAACACGATTACCGATGGTACAGCCATGTAATTTTACATGATGACCAATCGTCACATTTTCACCAATAATCAGTGGTGAACCTTCAGGTTTATCCGCCTTTTTATGACTCACATGCAACATAGAATGATCCTGTACATTCGAGTTCTTGCCAATACGAATATGATTCACATCACCACGAATTACGGCAAAAGGCCACACAGATACATTTTCGCCTAAAACGACATCACCTACGACCACCGCCATCGGATCGATATAACAAGAGTCAGCGACTTGCGGGCGAGTATCCAGATAAGGGCGAATGTTTTGGCTCATGTCAGTATCATCCTGAAAGTTTATAAGCATTATAAAATAAAAAAGCACACATTCGATGAATGTGTGCTTTGGCTTTAGTAAGATCTAATATTGATAATAAATATTAGAACAGGTTACTAAAGAATTGTTTGATATGATCCAGCATGCGGGCAAAGAAACCAGCTTCTTCAACTGCTTTCAGTGCAACAAGTGGTTTCTCAGCAATCACTTTGCCGTTTAAAGTCGCCACATATTTACCTACGACTTGACCTGGTTGTAAAGGCGCAGTCAGTTTAGGCTGAACGACCAATTGAGTCTTGATGGCATTGGCCTGACCTTTAGGCATAGTCACGTTAAAGTTTTCTGCAAGTCCGATCTGAACTTCATTTTCCTTACCAAACCAGACTTTAGACTTGGCTAGAACCTGTTTAGCGGGTTGAACATTTTTGGTTTCAAAGTTCGCATAACCCCAAGCCAGAAGTTCACGTGTTTGTGATGCACGTTCATTCATGGTTGGTGCACCAAAAATCACTGAAATCAGACGAGTCGGACCGCGTTTTGAAGAGGTCGTTAAGCAGTAACCGGCTTCATCAGTATGACCAGTTTTCAAACCATCTACACTTGGATCAGTATAGAGCAGGGCATTACGGTTGCCTTGCTTAATCCCGTTAAAAGTAAACTCTTTTTCAGAGTAGATTGGATAGTATTTTGAACTGTCTTTGATGATGTGCTGAGCCAAAATTGCCATATCTTTCGCAGTTGAATAATGGCCTTCAGCTGGCATACCAGTTGAGTTGATGAAGCTGGTATTGGTCATGCCGATCCGTTTTGCTTCCTGGTTCATCATATGTGCAAAGGTACCCTCGTTCCCTGCAATATGTTCAGCCATCGCCTTAGATGCATCGTTACCAGACTGGATAATAATTCCGCGCAACATTTCTAGTGCAGTCGCCGTACCATTTAAAGGCACATACATACATGATTCTGCACTGCTACCACGGCACCATGCAGATTCATTCATGCGAACCTGTTCATCTTCAGTCAGCTCACCACTTAATAACTTCTGCTCGATGATGTAACTGGTCATCATCTTGGTCATTGAAGCAGGGGCTAATTTTTCATTTTCATTTTTTGATGCGAGAATTTGCCCTGTCTCGTAGTCCATTAGCACATAAGATTTATTATTCAATTCTGGTGGTGCAGATAAGACAGTTGCTGCAAAGCTAAAACTAGGAATTAATAATAATGCAGCAAGGGCAGTTTTTTGGGTCATTTCTAGTGGGTTCCAATATCTTGATGTAAGCACGAAGAGCCTAGCATTTTAGGACAAAGCTAGGCTGACTTCTATGGGAAACCCGGGGTTATTTCAAAAGTATTGTAAGCAATCACGCAAAAAGTGGATTATTTACTGTAGCTCACCAACTCATTGCAAATGGCCTGATTCTTTTTCTTGCCAGCCTTTTTGGCATCACTCTGTGCTTCGGCCAGAATGTTACGGAAATCTGACTGTTTTACCATCTGGTTCAGGCGCTCAACCGGATTTTTTTGGCCGGGCAAATATTCAGTCACCAGCTGGTTATACCCCTGATTGAATTTTGCTTTGTCTTTGACCATGCTTGGGCAAATTTCAGAAAGGACATAAATTGCAGCTAATTCTTGCTTGGTGATTTCCTGACTCGGGGTGACTTCAATATTTTCATTTGCTGCATAAACCGAGCTTCCCCAAAGTGTCATACCAGCAACAACAGATAAACTTAAACTTTTAATTAATGTATGTTTCATCAAAAAACTCAAAAATTACATGTAGAACAATAATTTGTTAGCTTAAAGATATTTTCAAAATTGAAAAGAGGGGAAATGTAGTGAAGCTGTAGAATTATGAAGAAATGTGTAAGAGAAAAAAGACGATGCTGGCATCGTCTCATTTCAGTGAGAAAGACCTTATTCCTGATAAGCTAAAACGTCTTCACACGCTGTTTTTTGTTCGTCTTTTGCAGTCTGTTTTGCACCTTGACGTGCTTCTTCAAGCACAGTCTTGTATTCACTGTCTGCCTGAAGTTTTTGATAGGTCATCGATTTGTCTGAGTATTCTTTTAGATAAGATTGAATCAGCTGCTGAATCGTTGTATCGAATTTTGCATTCTGACCAATAATGCCCGGGCATACTTCAATCATTACCTGTGCAGATGCGACATCTTCTTTCACGATCATGTCATTTTCTTCAGCTGTCAAATCATTGGCAATAACTGCAGGAGAAACAAAAGTTGCCAAACTTAAAGCCAAAGTACCCCAAAGAGAGAATTTTTTCATCATCTTAAGCCATATGTATTAATGGATATCGTGCTACAAATATATATAATTCCTGAACTAATACAATGAAATGTCCTAGCGAGTCATTTTTTAGCTCAACGAGATTTTGCAGTGAATATATTAATTTCCAATGATGATGGCGTTTTTGCACCAGGTATACAGGCACTGGCGCAGGCCTTGAGGCCTTTAGGACGTGTTGTGGTGGTAGCTCCAGAAAGTGAACGTAGCGGATTTTCCAGTGCACTGACTTTAGACCGACCATTAAGACCGATCCAGATTTCTCCCGATGTATGGGCGGTTAATGGCACGCCGGCTGACTGTGTCTATCTGGCCATGAACGGCTTATTTGATGTTGAATTCGATCTGGTGGTCAGCGGCATTAACAGTGGTGCCAATCTGGGAGATGATGTGCTGTACTCGGGTACGGTGGGGGCTGCATTTGAAGGCCGTCTGGCCAAACAACCTGCATTAGCAGTTTCTCTATGTGGGCAAAACGTTCGATCTTATACCTTACCAGAAGATTATCGCATTGCAGCGCAATGGGTACATGATTTTATTGCGGCAGGTTTGCCGACTTTGCCTGAGCGTCATATTTTTAATGTGAATATTCCTGATGTGGCTGAGCTGAAAGGAACTAAAGTGACCTTTCAGGGACGCCGTAGCCAGTCCAAGCCGATTACCAGTCATGTAGATCCACGTGGTCGTCAGGTTTACTGGATTGGGCTATCGGGTGAAGCAGTCGCAATGCCAAAACATAAAGGAACTGAAATCGAGTCAGACTTTTTTGCAATTGCCAATGGCTATGTAAGCGTGACGCCAATTCAGATGGATGCCACAAACTATGACACACTTCACACTTTGCAAGCCCAGATTCTAAATAAAATCTAATGAATGTTATAAGTTTGTGAAAAATGAAAGCTTACAAGTATATTGTAGTAAAACTTTGCTAATCTTACTGGGTTTTTGCAACCGTATAGATGTTAGAGAGGAAGATAATGTCCTTGGTGTCACCGAAATACTTCATTCATGCTTCACCATCCAGCTTCATCAAAACTCTGGTTTTGTCCACTGTGGTTGTTTCCACAATGATTATTACTGGTTGTGCCACTAAACCTCAGGTCAATAATATGACCCGCTATGCCGCAGCGCCTGACTTCTATACGGTACGCTCTGGGGATACTTTGAGTGGCATTGCAGCACGTTATGGTCTGAGCTATATCAGTGTGGCAGAGATGAATGATATTGCTCCACCGTATCGTATTTATGTGGGTCAGTCGATTCGCCTGAAAAATAACACTACTGCGCGCCGTACTACAGCGACTCAACCTGTTACCCAAGCTGCCCCGATTCAGCGTCAAACGATTGCGATTTCAGCGCCAACCACTCCAGCTCCAACGACTGTTAAGACTACGCCAAAACCTGCCACCACTACTTCTGCACCGATTACCCCAGTATCGACAGCAGCGGGATTACGTTGGGTCAAGCCATCAAATGGTCCGGTATTACAAAACTATGATCTGGCTGCAAATATCAAAGGTACCCGTTATGGCGGTAATGTCGGAGATCCGGTCTTTGCTGCAGCAGATGGGCAGGTGGTATATGCAGCAGATGGCCTGAAGGAATATGGTAATCTGGTATTAGTTAAACATATTAATGGCTATATCACCGCTTATGCGCATAACAGTAAATTAAGCGTGAAAAGTGGCCAAAATGTAACGGCTGGTCAAAAAATTGCCGAGATGGGGGCGACTGGTACAACCCGTACTATGCTTGAGTTTCAGGTTCGCTTAGACGGAAAACCGATTAATCCAACAGCAGTTTTACCAAATAATTAAATAAATAATGCAAAACGTAAATTTCACCGTATAATACAATGAGTTGCTTTTATCAAAAGATGAAGCATCTCATAAGTTTAGAGGGGAATTTATGTTAGATCAACTTCGAGCAATGGGTGTCTTTGCTTGTGTTGTGGAAAAGAACTCGTTTAGCGGTGCTGCACGTGAGCTAGGGATTACAACCAGCGCCGTGAGTCAACAAATTCGCTCTTTAGAACAGGATATGGAAGTTGTACTTCTAAATCGTTCTACGAGAAAATTAAGTCTGACCGAAGCGGGACAAGCTTTTTTTCACAGCTGCCAGGAAATGTTGTCTGCTGCTGAGCGTGGAAAGGTTCGCATTAACGAGTTACGTGATGATCTTGTTGGTGAACTTCGTATTGTATCCTTACCGGAAGTATGTGCGAATCATGTGATTCCTGCACTTTCTCACTGGATGTCCGCACACCGTGGCCTGACAGTCCACCTGGAAACAAACAATCATGAGGTTGATTTGTTGGAAGGGCGTATTGATATTGCCCTGCGATTTGACCAGAACGATGATGATCACAACCTTCAGGTTGTGCCATTAATGCAGATTGAACAGATTCTTGTTGCTGCGCCAAGCTATATTAACCAGACCGCCATTATCTCGCGTCCTGAAGACCTGAAACATCATGATGTTTTGCCTTTAACGCATATTAAAAATCATCAGAATTTCAGTTTTCAGCATGTGCATAGTGCAGAAAAGGTTGAATTTGAACTGAGCTCACGCTTTAGTACCAATAACAGCCTGGTTGCAAAAGCCATGTGCCTGCAAGGCAATGGGGTTGCTAAGATTTTATATCTTGATGTTAAAAAAGATTTATTAAATGGTTCACTGATTGAAGTCTTGCCTGAATGGAAACTTCCGCCAGTCACCCTTTATGCAGTTATGCCTAATCGAGAACAGCAACCGACTAAAGTCCTGCGCTGTCTGGAGGCATTGAAACAATATTTTAGCCAGATCTCTGGTGGACGTTTGTTACAAGTCGCATCATAAATTCCCTATAAACAAAAAAGCCGCTTTAAAGCGGCTTTTTTGTTGTTCAAGATAGACTTAAGCAAGATAAGCCTTGATCATTTTCACTAAACGTTCGATCAGTTGATCGGCCTGTTCCTGAGTAATGTTCAGGGTAGGCAACAGACGAACGACATTACCTGCAGTCACGTTGATAATGGTTTTGTATTCATCGCGTGCAATATCCACCAGCTCACCGCAGTCTTTAGGCAACTCAATCCCGATCATCAGACCGAAACCGCGTACAGTCACTTGATGATCTGCAAGCTGGTTACGTAACTGCTCAACAATATATGCACCTTTTTCAGCGGCATTGGCCACGATATTCTCTTTTTGCATAATATCGATAATGGTATAAACCACGCGTGAACCCAATGCAGTACCGCTATAAGTCGAACCGTGGTTACCCGCAGTCAAAACACCGACACCACGACCTTGAGTCATCACGGCACCAATCGGGAAGCCATTGCCCAGACCTTTAGCTGTGGTCAGTACATCCGGCACAATATTGGTGTGCTGATAAGCAAAATATTTACCGGTACGGCCATTACCTGTTTGTACTTCATCCAGCATCATTAACCAGTTGTGCTGATTACAGATCTGACGGATTTCTTCTAGGTAGCTAAAGCCTTGCGGTGCAGTGTTGACACCACCTTCACCCTGAATCGGTTCAACCAGAATAGCCACGATATCCGGATGGTTAATTGCAGCTTCTTCAATGGCTTCAATATCACCAAAAGGTACACGAATAAAACCTTCAACCAATGGACCAAAGCCTTGTTGAACTTTTTTGTTACCCGTTGCAGATAGGGTTGCCAGCGTACGGCCATGGAAAGATTTGTCAGCTACAATAATTTTTGGTGACGCAATACCTTGCATATGACCGAATTTACGCGCAATTTTGATAGCGCCTTCGTTCGATTCTGCACCACTGTTGGAGAAGAAAACTTCTTCCATGCCAGCGACTTCAGCCAGTTTCTGTGCAGCAGCAGTTTGCCAAGGCACTTCAAAAAGGTTGCTGGTATGAATCAGGGTTGCAGCTTGTTCCGCAATTGCTTCAGCAATCACTGGATGAGCATGACCCAAACCGCAAACGGCGATCCCAGTTAAGGCATCTAAATACTCTGTACCATCTTCGGTATAAAGATATGCACCTCGTCCTCGGACAAAGCTGATCGGTTGACGACCAAAGACTGGCATCAAATGTGAAGGTTGATCAGTTTGTACCGGAGCGAGGGTAATATTGTTCATGACTAACTCTTTACTGTTAGGTGGAAAGAAAAACTTATATAAGCAAAAACTTGGTCAGATTTAAAGGGTAATTGTAAATAAAAATGGATTTATTACTTTAGACGTACTGTTTTTCTCTATTTTGGGTATAATGCGAGACAGATTAGTTGAGGATTTATCAATGACTGAACAAGCACGCGATACCGAAGCGTTAATTCGTGACCAAATTGCCAAGCACGCAGTACTTCTTTATATGAAAGGCACACCACAATTTCCACAATGTGGTTTTTCTGCACGTGCGGTAGAAGCACTCAGTCAAATTGGTCGTCCATTTGCTTATGTTAATATTCTGGAAAACCCGGATATTCGTGCAACTCTGCCACAAATTGCGAACTGGCCGACATTCCCACAACTTTGGATCAATGGTGAATTGATCGGTGGTAGTGACATCATGCTCGAAATGTTCCAAAAAGGTGAATTACAGCCTTTAGTAGAGCAATACAGTCCAGCACCTGAAGCTTAATCCTTGGATTAAACTGATAGATGTGAAAAAGCGCTTCCGAGAGAAGCGCTTTTTTTATGGGTGAATAGTGAGGCAGGGGGCAGAATTAATCTTCTGCCTGCTGACCCTCAGATTTTTCTAGTTCTTTTGATTCAGCAACCAAGGCCTCAGCTAAGGTATCTGGATCGGTCAGAACTTCCTTTATAGGCGCCTTATCTTTTTTCTTTTTCTTCTTTTTTTTCTTTTTCTTAGGTTCTTCCTCAAACTCGGCACCATCTTCAATGGCTTGCCAGTATTCGAGTTGTTCCATCACAGCAGCAAAGATCGAGTTTTTGCTATAACGACCTTTCTTGTCCATAGTCCCGACCGGACGTGCCATCAGGATTTCCAAAGCCTGCGCGATATTATCAATGGCATGAATATGGAATTGACCATCTTCGACTGCAGCAATGACATCTTTACGTAACATCAGATGCTGCATATTTTGTCGTGGAATAATCACACCCTGCTTACCTGTCAGGCCTTGCAACTTACAGGCATCGAAGAAACCTTCAATCTTCGCATTGACACCACCAATCGGTTGTACTTGACCAAGCTGGTTCATAGAACCGGTAATCGCCCAGGACTGGTCGATCGGTAACTGACTAATCGCAGAAATCAGCGCTGAAAGTTCAGCAACTGTCGCGCTGTCACCATCCACCTGACCATAGCTTTGTTCGAAAGCTAAAGCGGCAGAGAAGTGCAGGGTCTGTTCACGACCAAAATGGGCTTTTAGAAAGGAGGCCATCAATAGCACGCCCTTAGCATGCAAAGAACCGCCAAGTTCTACACTACGTTCGATATCCAGAATATCACCGCCACCTTGATATACAGAAGCAGTTAAGCGTGAAGGTAGACCAAATTCAACATCTGCATAATGAATCACAGACAGCGCATTGATTTGGCCTAGACGATGACCGCGAGTTTCAATCAGTTGAGTGCCACGGGTCAGATCTTGCCAGAATAGCTCACGTAAATAGCCTAAGCGATATTTACGATGATCCAGTGCGGTATTGATATGCTTTTCCGACACCATCTTATCACCCGCTTCGAATGCATGATGATGCGCTTCACGAATCAGGTCGCCCAGCGTTAATGCATGTAGTGACAGGGAACTCTGATCTTCAGCCTGACGACTTGAGTCGGTCAGCAGGGCAGATAATGCAGAACGGTCAAATGGTAATAATTTATCTGATTGCACATAGTCAGCAATGAGCTGCATATAGGCTTGCTCATTTTCATCATTACGTTGCAAGGTATCGGTAAAATCAGCACGGATTTTAAAGATACTGCCTAGTTCTGGTTCAAGTTCCAGAATTTCATAATAAATTTCTGGCTCTGCCAGCAGCACCACTTTGATATTCAGCGGAATAGAAGCTGGTTCAATGGAAATGCTACCGGTGAGAGTCAGCATATGCTCTAAAGATGAAAGCTTGAGATGCCCAGATTTCAGGGCACGTTTCAGACCTTGCCATGCATATGGCTGTTCCAGTAATTGTTCAGCTTCAAGCATCAGGAAACCGCCATTGGCATTATGCAAGGAGCCGGGACGGATCAGTGTGAAATCTGTAGTAATCGTACCATTTTGGGTCAACTGTTCCACATGACCCAATAGATTGTAATGCGTCGGGAAATCTTCAAAAATAACGGGTGCACCGCTATTTGGCTTATGGGTGACAATCACATTGGCCTGGAAGCGCGCTGGTACGCGGCTAAACTGGGCAGGGGTAAAATCGTCTTCTTCCTGTTCCAGTACAATTTCAACATTATTAATAATGTCTTCAGCATATTGCTTCAGATATTGTTCCAGACCTTCGACATGCTTGAATTTAGTCAGCATCTGCTCAACGCGTGGCATGACTACCTGTTTAGCGATATCACGGTTCAATACTTGAACACGGTCACGCGCATCATCTTCCAGGTCACCCAAATGAAGTCCCAGGCGTTCCAGTTTCTTGTCCATGTAACGCATGTTAGAAGCAATCTCAGCACGATCTTTATTGCTTAAAGCATTCAGATCTTCCTGAGACATTTCCTGTACTTTGTCATCTTTCAGATGAATTGGCACAAAACAATGTTCATCATTGCGGGAAATCAGTTTCAGATCGAGTTCTTCACCTTCACGGGTTAGTTCGATCAAGGCGAGTTGCTGTTCATCACCCGTTTCCTGGCGAATCATTTCAATCCTGTTGTGATAGCTTTCCGCAGTAAAACGACGTTCAAGCTGTTTTAGAATGGATTGCCAGCTTTGATGCAGCATCGCCTGAAACTTGGGCCCCTGACCGGCTGGAAATTCCAGTGCGATAGGCTGACGAGGATTCTGAAAATTATTGACGTAGACCCAGTCATTTGGCGTTTGCATGGTTTTGGCATGTTGCTGCAGCAAACGCTTCACCATGGTGCGTTTACCGAGTCCAGCTGTACCCACGGCAAAGATGTTATAGCCTGAATATGGCAGGGCAATACCGGCTTCAACCGAAGCACGGGCACGGTCCTGGCCTAAAAAATTATTTAAAGGCTTGATTCGCTTGGTTGATGCCGGGATTTTATCCGGATCGGCAATACGCGTCAGTTGTACCGGTTTCAGGCATGTCTTTTCAAGGGTTGGTGTAATTTCGCTTTGTTCAAAGGCTGAGATAAGTAGGTCGGAGCTGATGTTTTGTTGAGATATAGTTGTATTACTTGAAATTGAAGAATGAATTTGATCGAGTCTCTGAGTCACTGTTGAAAGTCCAAAACGAAATATGACGTGGATAAGGTTTAAGGTATACAGATTTACTTGAAAAATTCAAGCCAACATGTCAGTTTTGCCACAAAATAAAAAATCGGGCATGCGAGAAATATATAAATTTTGTTGAAAGATACGTTATTAAAGGATTGAATAGCAGCAATTGGTTTTCGTGGAAAATAACAAGGCAATGACAACACAAACGACGGGTTGGAAATCCGCATTTACAGCATTTCTGGATCGACGTGCCCTGATCATGCTGTTTCTCGGATTTTCAGCCGGTGTCCCGATTCTTTTGATTTTTTCCAGTTTGTCTTTATGGCTCGGTGAAGCCGGAATCAGTAAAAGTGCCGTGACCTTTTTCAGCTGGGCTGCCCTTGGCTATTCATTCAAGTTCGTCTGGGCGCCACTCATCGATGAATTACCTGTCCCATTTTTGACTAAAGCTTTGGGTAGACGAAGAGCCTGGCTATTGATTGCTCAGATCCTGATTGTAACTGCGATTTCAATTATGGCTTTTTCAGATCCGGCATTGGGGCAGGCACATTTACAGCAGATGGCATTGGGTGCAGTACTGCTAGGGTTCTCGGCGGCAACACAGGATATTGTCATTGATGCTTACCGTATCGAGCTGGCCGAAACCCAGATGCAGACCGTACTGGCTTCCACCTATAACGCGGGTTACCGGATCGGGATGATTGTGGCTGGGGCTGGAGCTCTGTTTCTGGCGGCGTATTTAGGTACAGCCAAAGGCAACTATATCTATGATGCCTGGAAATGGACTTATCTGGCGATGGCAGCGGTTATGCTGGTCGGGATTATTACCACACTGGTCATCCGTGAGCCTCAAGTGGATCGGGCACGTAAAGATTATCAGCGCAGTGATTATTTCCGTCTCGTCGGCGTGTTTTTTGTGGCAGTTATCAGCTTTGTTCTGAGCTATGTCTATTCCGGTGACTTGGTATCTAGTATCACTGCACAGTGGGCAATTCAGGATACTTTTGCCTTGTTCTGTTTTGAGGCTTTACGCTTTATCGGTTCAGGTGCTGTCGCTTTCGGTGTGGGTACGATTCTGGTCAAAATGGGTGCTGTGAATAAGCAAATGGCATTCGAAACCTGGGTCAATCCCGTAGCAGATTTCTTTGATCGCTATGGTTTAAAACTGGCTTTGGTGTTGTTATTGCTGATCGGTTTTTATAGGGTCTCCGATATTATTGCCGGTGTGATTTCCAATGTGTTCTATCAGGATCTGAATTTTAGCAAGGAACAGATTGCTGAAGCTGTGAAAGTGTATGGGGTAATTTTCTCCCTGCTTGGCGGTTTTTTAGGTGGCTTGCTGGCTCAGAAAATGAACATCATGAAACTGATGTTTGTAGGCGCGATTTTGGCCTGTTCAACCAATCTGATTTTTATTGGCTTAGTAAAGTCTGGTGAAAAGCTGGGACAGGTCGAAGTTCAGGTAGGCCAGCAAACCTTTCAGGCAGATACAGATGAAGTCGGTTACTGGAAACTGAATGTGCCCACTACTGCTTTTAAAGAGGCCGAACAGATTCAGGTTCGTGCACATTATCTGAATCATCCGGCAGATGCAGTACAAGTCAACCTGCCTTATCTGCAACAGAATGCTTCGCAAGCAGCACAATTACAGCTTCTGCCTGTTACCACAGATAACCTGATCAGTGCCAATGAGCAGGAGAATAGCATCGTGGTTCGCGGTCAGTATCTAGGGCCGGATTTAACTGCAGAGCAAAAAATTGTATTAGAGCTGAATGGCGATAAATTCGATGCCAAGCTGGATGAAGAGCGTGTCTTTAGTGCTGCTATTCCTGCCGAGAAACTGATTACTGCACCTGTGAAGCGAATCAATGCAAGCTTAATGCAGCAGGAGCAGCCAATAGTGACCCAGCAGCATTCATATGCTGTGGACTTGTCGCAGACACAGGCCAATCCGATGGATATTGATATTCAGCCGATTACAATTGGAACAGGCGAGAATGTTGAAATTCAAGGTAAGGTGATTAAACCGTATAGTTCATGGTGGCTATATTTTGCAATTATTGTCGATAATCTGGCCGCAGGTCTCGCAGGCGCTGCTTTTATTGCCTTCCTGTCCAGTCTGACCAGTGTGTCCTTTACCGCTGTTCAGTATGCTATTTTTAGCTCACTCATGACCTTGACTCCTAAGATTTTAGGTGGATATTCGGGTACTATAGTGACCAATATCGGTTATCCGAATTTCTTCCTGATGACCACTTTAATCGGGATTCCAATCCTGATTCTGGTCGTTTGGGTGGCAAAATTGCTCGGTGAACACCAAAAACAATCTGTAAATAAGGATGATTAATATGCGCATGCTGCATACCATGTTACGTGTAGGCAATCTGGAACAATCACTCAAGTTCTATACTGAAGTTCTTGGTATGACTTTACTTCGTAAGCGTGATTATGAAGAAGGTCGTTTTACCTTGGCTTTTGTGGGTTATGGCGATGAGGAAAATCACACTGTGCTTGAACTGACCCATAACTGGGATACAGAAAGCTATGACCTGGGCAATGGCTACGGTCATATTGCGATTGCGGTAGATGATGCTTATAAAGCATGTGAAGAAATCAAGGCACGTGGTGGCAATGTTGTTCGTGAAGCTGGCCCAATGAAAGGCGGTGTCACTGTCATTGCATTTGTGGAAGATCCAGACGGCTATAAAATCGAGCTAATCCAGCAAGACAACAACGCACGTAATAACTAAGTGTTATAAAGCGATATATGTGAAATGTATTCATGTATGGATGAAAATATTCCTTCAATCTGAATGCATAACATGGACCCGGCATCTGTTAAGATAGCCGGGTATTTTTTATCGAATAATAAAATTTTGAGGGAAGGACATCAGATGCTTAAACTGCTGGCATTGGACCGCTTTACGATCTTGCTCTTTGTTATGGTGTTACTGGCCAGTGTATTGCCAGTGTCAGGGCAGGCAGCTGAAGTCTTTAGCTGGATTACGACAGCAGCCATTGCGATCCTGTTTTTCCTGCATGGTGCCAAGCTTTCGCGTGAAGCCGTAATTGAAGGCTTGATGCACTGGAAATTACACACTTTGGTCTTTGCCTTGACCTTTGCACTTTTTCCAATTTTAGGCTTGCTGGCAAAGCCGATATTATTACCAATGCTGGGGCAGGAATTATATTGGGGATTCCTGTTTATGTGCTTCCTGCCATCAACCGTACAGTCTTCGATCGCCTTTACCTCAGTGGCTCAGGGAAATATTGCCGGTGCGATCTGTAGTGCTTCTTTTTCCAATATTATCGGGATGTTCATTACCCCGATGCTGGTCGCATTCTTTATTCTTGGGCAATCCCAGCATGGCTTCGATCCTACGGCATCGATTCTACAGATTACACTGCTGTTATTGGTGCCTTTTATTTTAGGCCAGTTACTGCGTCCCTGGATTTTCCCAAAAATGCAGCAAATGCCCAAGATCGTCAAGGTATTCGATCAGGGCTCAATTCTGATGGTGGTTTATGGGGCGTTTAGCAGTGCGGTGGTGGCTGGGCTTTGGCGTGAAGTCAGCTTAAGTACTTTGCTCTTACTGCTGCTGGCATGTTCGGTTTTATTGACCATCGTAATGCTGTTGTCATTATTTATCCCACGCTGGCTGGGCTTTAATCGCGCCGACCAGAAAACGGTGTTCTTTTGTGGTTCCAAAAAAACACTGGCCAGTGGTGTACCGATGGCACAGATTCTATTTATAGGTCAGCCACTTGGCATGATAGTTTTACCGATTATGATTTTCCATCAAATCCAGCTGATGGCCTGCGGCGTGATTGCGAATCTCTGGGCCAAACAGGCGGTACATACAGAAGAATAATTCGCTTATTGCTTTTGTTTGCCGTATAATACTGCCCAACTTGTTGTGCTTAGCTCTGACGGTATCCGTCTCGGTGGGCCAAAAGAATGGTCTGTTGTGGTGTTGATCTGCCTGAATCCTGATTCTGGCCCTTCCTCAATATTTGAGAGTGATCAATTGCGATGACAGCAAAACCTTCTTTCATCTTAATGGAGTAATCGACGATGCGCGCCGATATTCACCCAAAATACGAAAAACTAGTTGCTACTTGTTCATGTGGTAACGTAATCGAAACTCGTTCAGCTGTTGGTAAAGAAACTCTTTACCTAGACGTATGCTCAGCTTGCCACCCATTCTACACTGGTAAGCAAAAGAACGTTGACACTGGCGGCCGTATCGACAAGTTCAAACAACGTTTTGCTGGTATGTCACGTTCTGTTAAACGTTAATACCCAAAATGAAAAAACGGGCTTTATGCCCGTTTTTTTGTGCCTGCAATTTAGAAAATCATTTCACGTTTCTAGATTGAAAGGCGAGTACAAGACCTTAGTGGTCTTGTACATCAATCAGATGATCCAGTTTTTTCTGGAAATAATCACCCTGAATAAAGCGGGCATCCACGTTCCAGGCATTCGCAAATAAGGTCATGTCATTCAGTTCACGAATCATGATATTCACTGGTTTGATTTCATTGTACGTGGTGATTTTTTCCTGTAGCTGTTCAATTTCAGCATCGTTGTTCAGCATCTTGGTTAGTTTGCTATCCAGGCTCAGACCATTGATATCGAACTCACGTAGCAAGGTTTCACTATACATTGAGTGACCAAAGTTACGAATCGCAATCCGCGCGCCATGTTCACGTAAAGTACGTAGATATTTCTGCGCATCCTGCTGGTTCATCAGGATATCCTCTTCAGAGAACTGTAAAGTTAAAGGATGCTCGACTTTACTGCGAATAATGGTAATTAGTTTGGAAATAAATTCAGGGAAAGTACGGTCTTTAAATAGCACCGCACGGTTCAGGTTCACGATTAAACGGGCATCCGGATACTGGGTAATGAAGTTATGCAACTGTTTGCTTGATTCAACTAGAATCCAGCGATCGAGTTTAATAGACAATTCATCATCTTCATTGAGTTCCATCAAGGAAGAAATATCCTGCCATTTATTTTCAAAGATAAAGCCACTAGTCACCTCATACATATAGAGGTTGGTATCTTCTTTATCATAGAGCTGTTGATATTTCAGATGAATTTCACCACGTTCCAGACATTCACGCAGTGCTTTTAATACTGGAGAGGTTGTGAGTGGTACAGTGCTGACTGCCGGACTGACCGGTATGGACTCAGACGCTGGAATAACGGGTTCTGAAACCGTGAAGTCAATGCTCGGCATTGAAATCGATTCCTGAGTCGTTGCAGGAATATCCAGAACAAATTCAGACGTTTTTTGTGCTTGTGGTAAAGGAGTAGAGAAGGCCCGACCGACTAATTCATTACAATGGCTTTCATCACGCAACTCACCGTCAAGCAGGGTATAACCGATGCGTAGATTGAGCGGATAAGTTTGCTGATTCACTGTAATAAGCTGTGGTTTGGTCAATGAACCTAACCCAACAAGTTTGGATTCCAGAATGTCTTGCGCATCTGCCTGAATGATCCCCACCAGAACATCATGTTCCAGTTTAAAGAGTGGAATACGAACCTGCTCTTTTAGAAATTTCTTAACTTCATGGAAATAACCTAAGTAGGTCGCCCAATCACCATTCAGGACTTGCGGCTCATACGCAGCAAAGGAGAACGTGATCAATGCATTGGCTTTGGCCGGTTCACGATTGAGTTCACGCTTAAGTGACTGTAAGGTATTTGGCTTGTTTGCAACTTTTTCAGAAGAGGCACTCGCCTGATTAGTCGCTGTATCAATCGTGATTTGAAGTGCATCTTCTTCAGCGCTAGATGCCAGAAATTCCAGTTTTAGCGGGTTGGCAGCAGCCACATTTGGATTCGAAGAAGTAATATCAAAACGGCCTAAATCAAACTGACCCTGAGAAATCTTTTTAAAGCGGGATTTAAAATCATTTAAATCTTGCGGCTGTAATAGGTCTAAAAGTGGCAGACCGATAATATCGTCCTCGCTTTTGAGTCCAAACAGTTTGAGATAATCGGCATTGGCCTGAATATGAATGCCTTCCTGAATGGTTGCGACTGCACGGTTACTGTCTTCTACCAGTGATTGTGCCTGGCTTTGTGCAGTTTCCAGTTCTTCCATTAAATGGCGCTGGGCTTGCATGGTACGGCTAAAGGAAAGGGCACGCACCAGATTCAGGAAGAAGCGGTCTGGATAATCCAGATTCAGAATGTCAAAAATGCCTTTACGGATATATTGGGCATATTGTTCAGCCTGATAATCTTCCGGCTTTAACAAAAGAATAGGAAGATCAGGTTGCTGCGAAAGTTGAACCAGACTTAAGGCCTGTTCATATTTCAGATCATAAGCACGACCAAAAATAATCAGGTCCCAGTTAAAGTTTAACTGTTTTTCAAAAGATTGCAGATCATCAAGCAGAACGGCGTCGACCTGATATTCATTACTGGTTAAGAGATCACGGATTTGGTTATATCTAATTTGATTATCATCAATGATCAGTAAACGTGTTTCAGTACGTTTTAACTTTTTAGACAATAATGGATTTCTCACTTCAATGCTTCCCATAAATCGTGATTTCTAGTTTCATTCAATTGCTTATGTATAAAGTTTTCGATGACATCTTCTTCTTGATCATTTAATAATTCATAGTCAAAACGGATAAAACTTTGTGTAATGAGCTGTGCCTTGGTCAGGTAGATTCTGAGTTCTTTTTGGCCAAGACGTAAATGAATGGTCTGTTTTTCCCTAAACATTTGTGAGCCAGAGACAATAATACTGGTTGAGACCTGATCGAGTTGGGGCATCTGTACCAGAATAGCTGGCTGATAATTGATACTGTGTTTGTCGGTACGGGCATAAACTGCGCAAGGAAACAGTTCCTGTGCCAGAATTTCCAGGCCAATTTCCAGACTTTTATCTGCTGACTGTTTGATCCAGCGAATGACTCCGCCACGCCACTGGCTTTGAGACTTTTCCTGAACCAGAATAAATTCGCCAGTTTTCAGATTGGCAGGCGTGATACCTGACCATTTAATCCGGTAACCATTGACACTGATATCGAGAACTTCAGCGGTATGAATCTGTTTGGCTTCGCGATCGAGCGCCTTGATACTGCTGAATCCGCTTGGAACGGCATTATGCATTGAGCTGACAAAACTGCTTTCGCTCTGGAAACCATAATTACCTTCCAGTTCCAGCGTTTCATTAAAGTTTTTACCCTTAGACAGATAAAAATGCGCCACCGTTAAGCCAAAGCAGATATTGATCTGTGCGGAATATTCATAACGTTCATGACGGCGTTCGACATTATTCGAAAGCAGGTTATAGATATGAAAATGCAGGGCAGGTGTCAGGAACAGCTTTTCATTACGTGACAGATACTGGGCATTTTTGCTTTGAGTGCCGGTCAGGTGTTCCATCAGGTTTTGTGTCGAAATATAGAAACTTGGCTGGAAATGCTGACCCTGATGAGAATTCAGTAAAGGCGGATGATCTTTGCTGGCATCAACCACATAACGTGACAGTGTGGTTTCTTTTGGCAGAATCTGAACCAGTTTCGCCCAGTCCGCACTGCATAAATATAATCCCTGAATCTCAGCTGGGCGGATCTGATGAGTATTGAAAATATCCAGCAAAATCAGTCGTGCATAGGCTTGGGTAATATTCTGGATTTCGTGCTGGGTGCCAAGAACCTGATTGATGTTGGTCTGATAGAAATTATTTTCCATCGCACATTCAAGCAACTGATGTGCTGCCAACCACTGACCGGCGCCAGGTGTGCTATACAGCATATGCTGTTGATAGAGCAGGAGACTTAACTGTTGCAGGCCATAGTAAATAGACACCATCCGGGCACTTTGCAGGCTTTTCTTTTTGCCCAAGGAAAATAGTGAAAACTTTTGATGATTCAGCTGATGATTACAGCGTTTGGCAATATCTATATAGATTTTGGCAAAATAGCTGCGTAACAGCATAGCCAGCTCAATAATCTGGTCATTGCGATCTGTCGTGATCAGACCCTGATTGACGAAATGTTTCTCAAGACTGGCCAAAACATTTTCAAGGGTAGGGTGCAATACCTGAATCAGGTCAAAACGCAAGGTTTCCGCACATTTCAGTTCGGAAATTTCCAGTAAAGCACTGAACAGAGACTTGGATGAATTCCCCAATTGCAGGATTGAAATTCCTGCGACCCATTCCTGCAATGCTTTGGCATTTGTGGGACAAAAACTTAGCTGTTCTATGGTGAGTTCAGCCGTTGTCTGAAAAATGTCTGCAGTATGCTTACTCATCTTTATTATTTAACTCAAAAATGTTGAAACCCCAAAAAGCGGTGTCTTATTCTTCTCGCCCGCTATTTCTCGAACTAGTTTAGGAACCAGATACCCCGGCAGGTTCGCTAAAACTTCTGTATAAATCTCATTGATGTGCTCAGCAGGTAAATCAAAATGATGCGCACCTTTTACTTTATCAAGTACATGTAAATAATAGGGCATCACGCCAGCATCAAACAAGCGATAGCTTAAATCAATCAAAACTTGAGCAGAATCATTAACCCCTTTTAATAAAACTGCCTGATTGAGTACCGTGATCTGATGCTGAACCAGCTGATTAAGCTGCTTACAGGTCAGGTCATCCAGCTCTGATGCATGGTTCGAGTGTACCACTAGAATAATACGTAGCCTACTGTTTTTTAACATGCTTAGTAGCTCTTCGTCGATCCGGTTTGGGATCACAATAGGAACTCGTGAATGTATTCTTAAAAATTTGAGATGTGGTACCGATTCTAGTCGTTCAATCCAGGTTTTTAATTTTCGGTTAGATAAGGTCAGTGGATCGCCGCCGCTTAGAATTACTTCATTAATATCTGGCTGGCTTTCCAGATATTGTTTGATATTAATCCAGTCTTCATTTTTAGGCAGATTTTCCTGATAAGGGAAATGGCGGCGGAAACAGTAACGACAGTGGACTGCACAGGCACCGGTTAAGGTCAGTAAAAAACGTGACTTATATTTATGTAGAACACCAGGCTGCTGGTTGGCTTGTTCTTCACCTAGGGGATCGGTGACAAATCCCGGATGATCTTCCAGTTCCAGATGATGTGGTAACACTTGTAATAAAAGTGGATCTAAAGGATTGCCTGGCTGCATTCTGGAAACAAAAGCTCGCGGCACACGTAGTTTAAAGGCTTGAGAGGCCAGCAGAGCACCAGATAACAGCTGATCTGGAGAAAGCTGTAGAATTTGCAGTAATTCCTGTGGATCAGTGATCAGATCACTCAGTTGCGATTGCCAATTTGCTTCTTGATATAAATACTGTGTCATGCCGGAAGATCAAAAAAAGATGAAGGCGATAGCCAGAAGTGCGCAGTTTAGCAGTTTGTCTACAGATGGGAATGTGAAAGCTGGCTAAAATTTCTCTAAACACGATCAGTTTGCTATGGTATGCAAAAGCATAGAGACTTTTATGTGCTTGGAAGACTGGTTGTGCACCAGTATTGGAATAGCTGATGTTAAGTTAAGCAGTGTCAGCAAGTTAAAACCGATTTTTTCGTTGCGACTTGGTGTATTGCTCATTTAGAATACGCAACATTAAATGAATGTGCATGTGGCAACTCATGTTCGTGTCAGACTTGCTAAATGACATTGCAACAGCCCATAGCATCAATAGCTTAAAGTTAGTAAGTTTGGAGTGAGCCAATCATGGCCTATTATTCTACGAACGATTTCAAGTCTGGCCTGAAGGTTATGCTTGATGGTAACCCATGTTCAATCATGGAAAACGAATACGTTAAACCAGGTAAAGGCCAGGCGTTCAACCGCGTTAAATTACGTAACCTTCGCAGTGGTAAAGTTTTGGAAAAAACTTTTAAATCTGGTGATTCTCTAGAAGCTGCAGACATCGTAGAAGTAGAAATGGAATATTTGTACAACGATGGCGAAATGTGGAACTTCATGGATCCTGTAACCTTTGAACAGATCGCTGCTGATAAAACAGCAATGGGCGACGCTGCAAAATGGTTAAAAGACGATTCAAATGAAAAATGTACTATCATGTTATGGAATGGCGTACCTTTAACAGTAAGCCCACCAAACTTCGTAGTATTAAAAATCGTTGAAACTGATCCAGGCGTTCGTGGCGATACTTCTGGCGGTGGCGGTAAACCAGCGAAACTTGAAACAGGTGCAGTAGTACGTGTTCCATTATTCGTTCAGCAAGAAGAAAGCGTTCGCGTAGACACCCGTACTGGTGACTATTTAGAACGTGCATAATGGTCGGAAAATAGACTATTATCAAAGGGGATGACTAAAATCATCCCCTTTTTTTATGCCAAAGTCTTAGAGGAATTAGACAGGAACAAGCGTAAAGTCGCAAGGGAAAACAGCAGTACCTCGAATAAAAAAATCACGCTGATTTATATGCTTCACAAAATGAGGGATTGAATGGAAACTTTACAACAGAAGTCAACCATGACTTCGAAAATCATCTGGCTCCTGGTAGCCATAGTCGGGGCAGTCTCCTTCGGGATACTTGCACTCAGTCGTGGTGAGCATGTGAATGCAGTCTGGCTGGTACTGGCCGCAGCCTGTGTGTACAGCATCGCTTACCGTTTCTACAGTTTATTTATTGCCAATAAAGTTTTTGAACTGAACGCACGCCGTTTAACACCCGCACATCGTCTGGGTGATGGTCTGGATTATGTGCCGACCAATAAAAGCGTGTTATTCGGTCACCATTTTGCCGCGATTGCCGGTGCGGGTCCTTTAGTCGGTCCTATCCTTGCAGCGCAGATGGGTTATCTGCCAGGCACGATCTGGCTACTGGTCGGTGTGGTACTGGCAGGTGCGGTACAGGACTTCCTGGTACTGTTTATTTCTACCCGTCGTGACGGCCGTTCACTGGGTGAAATGGCAAAACAGGAACTGGGTACCTTTGCTGGTATTATCGTGATGCTTGGTGCGCTGGGCGTAATGATCATCATCCTTGCAGTATTGGCGCTAGTGGTTGTCAAAGCACTGACCAATAGTCCATGGGGCGTATTCAGTATTGCAGCTACGATTCCGATCGCCATCTTCATGGGTATCTACATGCGATTTATCCGTCCGGGTAAAATTGCAGAAGTTTCGATCATTGGTTTCGTATTGATGATGCTTGGCATTATCTATGGTGAAAACGTTGCACAGCATCCATACTGGGGGCAGCTATTTACCTTAACGGGTACTGAGCTGACTTGGGCACTAATCATTTATGGTTTTATTGCATCGGTATTGCCCGTCTGGTTATTACTTGCACCACGTGACTATTTATCGACCTTCCTGAAAATTGGTGTAATTGCCGGTCTGGCGATTGGTATTCTGTTCGCGATGCCGGAAATGAAATTGCCAGCGATTACCAAATTTGTTGATGGTACAGGCCCAGTATTCGCTGGTTCAATGTTCCCATTTCTGTTTATTACCATTGCCTGCGGTGCGATTTCCGGTTTCCACGCACTGGTTTCTTCAGGTACGACACCGAAACTGGTCAACAACGAACGCGATATCCGGATAATCGGTTATGGCGGTATGTTGATGGAATCATTTGTTGCGATCATGGCTTTGATCTGTGCCGCGATTCTTGATCCAGGTGTGTACTTCGCGATTAACTCACCAGCAGCACTACTAGGTACAACCGTAGATACTGCAGCTGAAGCAGTACGTAATCTTGGTTTTGTGGTAACGCCTGAAGCGCTGACTCTCTTGGCTCAGGAAGTAGGTGAGAACTCGATTCTGTCACGTACGGGTGGTGCACCAACTTTCGCGATTGGTATGGCGCATATCATTACCGAAATCTTTAACAGCCGTGAAATGATGGCCTTCTGGTATCACTTTGCAATTCTGTTTGAAGCTTTATTCATTTTGACAGCGGTAGATGCGGGTACTCGTGCATGTCGCTTCATGGTTCAGGATACAGTTGGTATCGTGATTCCTGCGGTAAAACAATCTCATAACTTCTTCGGTAATATGCTGGGTACAGCCGTTGCTGTGGCTGGCTGGGGTTTCTTCGTTTATCAGGGCGTTGTTGATCCATTAGGCGGTATTAACAGCTTGTGGCCACTGTTCGGTATTGGTAACCAGATTCTGGCTGCAATGGCATTGATTCTGGGTACAGTCATCCTGTTCAAGATGAAGAAAGAGAAATATGTGTGGGTAACCATTGTTCCAACCGTATTCCTGTTTATTACTTCAATGACGGCAGGCTGGCAGAAGATTTTCCATGAAAATCCAAAGATCGGTTTCCTGGCACAGGCAGAGCGTTTCAATACGGCAATTGCGAATAATGAAATTCTGGCACCAGCGAAAACCCTGGCTGAAATGCAGACTGTCGCAATGTCGAACCAGATCAACGCAGCACTTTGTGGCTTCTTCATGATCGTAGCGTTTGTAATGCTATTTGCTGCGATTGGCGTGATCCGTCGTGCCCTGGCGAGCCCGGTACCAACCGTAAATGAAGCAGAAGCAGTATATCGCGATCCTGAAGAAATTCAGCCTGCAAAAGGACATTAAGGAGCAGCGCATGAACTTGAAGTTTGCTAAAGGTGGAAAAGCGGTTATCTATAAAATCATCAAGATGACCGTGATGTCACAAAAAGACTTAATCCTGAACCCGAAAAACTGGTCACGGATTGCAACGTTGTGGCAGCGTTTACAGCAGAGTTTCCGCCTGATGGTGGGTGTGCCGGATTATCAGACCTATCTGGCGCATATGAAAAAGCACCATCCTGATCTGGAAGCGATGGACCCTAAAACATTTTATCGTCACTGTGTAGATTCGCGTTATCCCTCTGCCGGTGGAGATATGAAGAAGTGTCCATGCTAATGGATGAATAAAATGAGCGCCTTTCGGGGCGCTTTTTTATGGGCAAATTTTAGGATTCAAACAAGATAAAACAAAATTATGATCTATTTTGACATTGGGAATTTAAATTTTTAAAAGTCTTTACCTTTTAGGTATAAGTTCAGATCTCAAAGGTTTTTAATAACCTGTTTTCTCTAATAAATATGCCAATCAAAATGTAATTTTTCTAAACTTTAATCTTAAAGCTTCAATTGGCTCTTATAGGAAATTTAATCATATAAAATTTCTAAAATTCCTAATTTATTCTGCAGAAATAAAGTCGGCAGATGACTGATCTTTGGGGAATTTTAAAAAACAGTGTATGTTAATCCTACAGCATGTTTTATTAGGGAAAATATTGTGATCTGGGGCATGAAACAAAAAGAAAAGCTGGATATTGCGCACAACAATGATGAGCTTGAACAGAAGCTGGCTGATTATGCACCCAAGATTCAAAAATTTTTCCAAGAAATTAATGCCATTGTTCTGGATAAACATGCACAGACCAGATTAGCACTATGCTGTCTGATTGCAGGCGGGCATGTCTTGTTTGAAGATTTACCCGGTTTGGGCAAGACAACATTGGCAAGCAGCCTAGCCCATCTCGCAGGACTGAAATTTCAGCGGATTCAGTTTACCAATGACATGCTGGCCAGTGATGTGATCGGTATCAATATGTTTAACCAGAAAGAACATCAATTCGAGTTTAAGCAGGGGCCTATTTTTACCCAGATTTTGCTGGCAGATGAAATTAACCGTTCCAGTCCCAAAACTCAGAGTGCCTTGCTGGAGGCGATGGAAGAAGGCTATGCCACTGTCGATGGGATACGTTATGCTTTGCCTAAGCCATTCTGGGTAATCGCGACCCAGAACCCCTTATTTCAAAGTGGCACTTATGCCTTGCCTGAATCTCAGCTAGACCGCTTTTTAATGCGTCTGTCTTTAGGTTATCCATCCCGACATGCTGAAAAACTGTTATTACAGCAAGAATCCCGTTTTGCCTTGATCGCTAGCTTGGCACATGTATTTACTGAAAATGAAGTGCTGGAATTACAGCAGTTGACCCAGCAGATTTTTATCAGTGAAGCGGTTCAGGAATATATGCTAGATCTTGCGGAAGAAACCCGTAAGAAACGCCAAGGCTTATCAACACGAGGTTTGCTGGCGCTTAAACGTGCAGCACAGGCGAATGCCATTATTCAGCAACGTAGCTTCGTAACTCCGGACGATGTACAAGCCGTTTTTGTGGCAGTCGCCGCCCATCGTCTGGGGCTGAGCGATGCAGAAACATTAAATGTGATGCAACAGGTCGCAGTCAGTTAAAGGAGTCCGCTCTTGGATAAAACCTGGCAAAACTGGCTGGCGAAACGCTTTCAATTTTCACAGCAAAAACGACTTTCTCAAAAGGATGTACTGGTCTTTATTTATCAGCAGGGCTATCTGTATCTGGTTCTGATTTTTATCACCTTTATCGCTGGCGTGAACTATGCCAATAACCTGATTTTAGGTTTCTGCTTTCTGATTAGTGCAGTGCTATGTGTCAGCTTCTATCTGACCTTTAAACAGTTGCATGATCTGGATATTGAAATGATTGCTGAAGACGTCGGGCAGGTGGGTCATGCACTTAATCTGCATTTTTATTTTCAGCAAGCGACAGCCCAGCCACGTTATCTGTATATCAAGGCGGGCAATCAGCTGGAGAAAGTTTATCTGACTGAACAAAAGCAGCATTGGATGCTACCATTTTATGCGGAACGTCGCGGTAAATTTGAGTATCCGGTGATTCAGATCTATTCGGTTTATCCCTTTGGCCTGGTTCGAGCCTGGACCTATCTTTATCATCATCAGTTTGCCTGGGTGGCACCTAAAGCTCAAATCAATACTTCAGAAAACAAGATTTATCAGAATAGCTTTGAACCGGATATGGATGAGTTCCGTGAATTACGAAATTATCAATCTGGAGACTCATTGCAGGCGGTTTCCTGGAAACAGTTTGCACGTGGGCAAGGCTTGTATGTCAAAGTCTTTGAACAGTATCAGGATGAACATAGCTTTGAGATTCATTATGAACACATGCCTAGCCAGTCGCATGAGGAGAAACTGGGCTTGATGATGGGACTGATTGAGCAATGTGAGCAGCAGCAATGTGCATATGCACTGCATTTACCTCAGGCAGAATTGCCGCAGGGAGCAGGTGAAGAACAGTTACGTAAGGCCAAACAATTATTGGCTCAGGCATAACGGGTGAATCTATGATTGATGGAAAAATCCGAATTTCGATCGTCTTGACCCTAGGCTTGATCATCCTTGCCCAAGTAGCTTTCATCCCGGTGCTGCTCAGCATTATCTTTGTCATTAGCTTACTGTGTATCTGGATTTTTCTTAAACGGCAAAAGCCATTTCCTAAAATAGGAACTTTTCTTCTCACGGCCTTAGCATTAGGTGGTATTTATCTTAGCCACCAAAGTTTTATTGGAGTGGAGGCAGGTGTTGCAGTTCTTTCCACTTTTTTATTTGCCAAATCACTGGAAACGAAAAACCGGCGGGATCTGATTATTCTGTTTAATTTTGCGCTTTTTGTTGCGGCCAGTTCATTTCTATATAGCCAATCTTTTGGCATGGCTGTTGTGATTATTCTATGCTTATTAAGCTGTCTAATTGGCTTATACCGGATTCAGACCAGTGAGTTTCAGCAGAGTCAGCAATCACCACGTATAGCCTTACAGCAAGATGCCAAATATGTCGGCAGATTTGTGCTTTATGCTCTGCCGTTTTTTATTTTGTTATTCATTTTCTTTCCGCGTTTGCCACCGCTTTGGCATATCCCAATTCCAGAAAATAAAGGTATAACCGGAATCGGTGACAGTATGTCACCGGGCGATATTGCTGAATTATCTCAATCTAATGCTCTAGCTTTCAGGATTATTGGTGATGTGAGTAAACTGCCGCCACGTTCAGAGTTGTATTGGCGGGCATTGGTGCTAGATGAATATGATGGACAGCGCTGGACCAGTAGCTTTATTAATCAACAGCCTTTAATCCGTCAGCCTGGAGAAGTTGTTCCAGTATCCACATCAGGGTGGAATTACCAATATCTGGCTGCTGATCCTTCTGTGTTCTGGGTGATGGGCCTGGAAAAATCAATGCCTTTGGAACGCCGTTATTATAATCGTCAGGACTGGAGTATCGTACCAAGGCGTTTAACCCAACGAGTAGAACCGATTCATCTGCAATGGCTAGGTAGTCAAAATACTGAAAGTATTTTACCGGAGCAATTTGTTCAGCGACTTAATACCCAGACTCAAGCCCATTTGGATACTCAGGCACAACAGTTGGCACAGCGTTTATATCTACAAAGTGAGGAGGATCCACGACGTTATATCCGAACAGTCTTGAACTGGTACCAGCAAAATCATTTTGTATATACCCTGAAACCGGGCGTACTCGGTAAAAACCGGATTGATGAATTTCTGTTTAAATCACGGCAAGGTTTTTGTGAACACTATGCTTCCAGTTTTGTGATGCTGATGCGATATGTGGGAATTCCGGCTCGTGTGGTCACAGGTTATCAAGGTGGACAATTGGCACCCGATGGGAAAAGTTGGGAGGTTCGTCAGTTGGATGCTCATGCCTGGACAGAAGTCTGGATTGACCAAAGATGGCAGCGTTTTGATCCTACCGCAATGGTAGCCCCGCAACGTATTGATGATGGGATGCAAAATTTAATCTCACAAGATGAGCGAGTATGGGCAAGTAATTCTGGTTGGACATCACATCGTAATGCATGGCTGACTAAATTAAGAGTCTGGAGTGATTATGCAAGTTATCAATGGCAAAGTAAGGTCGTGGGCTATAATGCTGAATCTCAACAAGGCTGGTTAGCGAAGCTAGGTCTAAGTTCAGTTTATTCCAGTGTGATCATTCTCATATCCGGTATTGGCATACTCATATTGCTTTATATTTTAAAAATCTATCTTAAAAACCGGCAGTTAAAATCGCCTTTTGATTATTCCATTCAGCAGTTTAATCAGTCTTTAAAAAAAGATTTGAGAAAACAGTCTGCGGAAACTTTTCATCAGTGGATGTTAAGGCTATCTCAGCAAGTTCAGGACAAAGATCAGACTGTATTCTTTGAAGCAATTAGACTATTTGAAAAATCAATTTATTCAGGCAGGGAATTCTCAGACCAAGATCTGAAACAATTCAAAGATTTGCTTAAAACTTGTACGTATATATTGAAAATTAAATGAAAAGACTTGTTTTGAGATCGAAAAATTTATAATATGCCAAGCATTCTAGGTGTATAGCTCAGTTGGTTAGAGCGCTACGTTGACATCGTAGAGGTCTCCAGTTCGAGTCTGGATATACCTACCAAGATAAAACAAAGGCTTACAAGCAATTCAATGACTTGTAGGCCTTTTTTAATATCTACTATTTGTCGCAGTTGGCGCAAATGTTGTGCATTTTGGTGAAAATACGCCATAATTTACGCCAAGATTACGCCAAGACCCATACGATGAAATTACCTAAGCCTAGAAAAAGAGGTGATGCTTACCGAATTGAACTTATGTTTGATGGTAAGCGCTATTCAGCCACCCGAGATACCCCAAAAGAATGCGAGCAATGGGCTGCTTTAAAGATACTGGAGCTCAAGGCCAATGCTGGCGAATCGGTAGCAGAAGAAGCAAAGCCGATCTTCACCTTCAAGCAATTATTTGATGAGTATTTTGAAAAGGTCGGTAAACATTCAAAGTCTAAAGATTGGATTCTAGTCCAGTACAAAACCTTTGAAACCAAATTTGGCGATCTGGTCCATAAGAATATTCACGACATTACACCGCAGGATTTAACCGCTTGGCGTAATCGGCGTAGCACTCAGGTGAAAGAAAATACAGTGCTTAAGGAAATCTCTTTATTTTCCGCCATGTTTACTTATGCTCAAAAGGAAATGTTCCTGCTTGATGTAAACGCCTGGATGCAGATTACCAAACCCATTAAGCCTGAATCACGCTACCGTAGAATCGCTCAGCATGAAATAGATAAAATGCTTGAACTGCTGGAATATGAAATAGGGCAGGTACCGACTTTGCCACAACACTATGTTGCATGGGGATTTTTATTTGCCATTGAGACTGCTATGCGTAAAGGTGAAATCCTCAGCATGAAGCGCTCTGAAATTTATGATGGCTATGTACACTTACCTAAAACTAAGAATGGGTCAAAACGTAATGTACCGCTATCGAAATTCGCAAAAGACCTACTGGCCTTAATACCGCATGAAGATGAAAAAATTATCCCTCAGTCGGCAGATGCGTTCCGTAAATTATGGGAAAGAAGAAAACTAGAATCAGGTATTGAGGATTTGCACTTCCACGATACGCGGCATGAGGCCATTTCAAGAATGGTGAAGGTGCGGAAATTACCAGTTGAAGTGCTGGCTAAAATTACAGGTCATAAGAAAATCGAAGTGTTGGTGAACGTCTATTACAATCCAGACGCTGATGAATTAGTTGAAATGTTTAACTCATAAAAAAGAGAGCCTAGTTAGCTCTCTTCCTGCCACGCTTAGTTTTTGAATCCTTGAGCAACTGCGATGCTGCCACAGGATCATATAAAAACTTACCTTCCGTACCCTGGTTGATGGTTGCTAGCTTTCTGCGAACCGTAGCAGTCGATATACCATGTCTCTGTGCTATCTCAGCAGCAGAGATCAATTCAACCTTCTCTTGCTGCATTCCCACTACCGTTGCACCACCAATGATTGCACCCAAGAAAAGCTGTGGAGGTGCGTCCGATTCAACAGTAATGGTGTACTTAAGTGCTCCCACTTTTCACCTCCAATCTTTTACCTGCTTCCAATTCTTCCGGCTCAGCGTGTCGAATCTCATCAAAGCTTGTATAGCCATTCAATCCAGATTTGATATCCAAGACTTTCTGCAGCTCAACATGTGCAACCTGCAGCATATTGTCTTTAAATTTCTCCACATCCTTAAATACAACCCTATCCCCAACCTCAAAAATATTGTGCTGGCGGCGGTGTTCTAAAAGATTTTGTTCAATTTCAGCCCTAACAAGCACGGTCTTGCCTACCGTTAATAAATCCTTCTTCTCTCGCTTAAGTTGGTCTAGGGCGTCTTTTGCTTTTTCATATCCAAACTGTTCAATTAGATTCACCGGTCACCTCCATACAGCTTTCTACATCTGCGATGGCTTGTTTCATTCTGGCGACAGTGCAGGATAGGTCATCATCCCAGCGGTGCCAAAATTCAACAGTCTCGTTGTCTTCCAGTTCTTCGATCTGCTTCTTTGCAAGCTCGATAGCTTTGTCAAAGCCAAGGGCTTCTAAGTTGAAAAATTCATTTACCAACTCATGACTTTCAACAAGGCGTTTTAGGTCGATAGTTGATACAGACTCGCCAGTGCTAATAGTGGCTGAGTATTTGTTATCTCTAGCCCGGTATCTAGATGAATTCATGGGAGGTTTGTTTTTTACAACCTCTATTGCTTTCACTAAACCATGCTTTCTCACAAATTCATTCGCTTTCAAGACACTTCTCCCAAAACCTTTACCACGCCACTAACTTGCTCAAATAGCAGGTGAACAGGTGATACAACTTATCCGCATTGCTTTCATCTACCGTGATAATCCCGCCAGTGCCAGACTTAACACGTTGACGTGACCAACCGCGCATGTGATACGTGAACTCATTGTCATAATCCACCGCATTTAAAATCGCATTGAATGAACCAACATCACCGGCAGACCACGTTTCAATATATGGCTTGTCTCTGGCCACAAGGTTGTCGATTTGAAGCTGGGCGAACTGTACGTTGGTTAATTGAATTTCAGTCATTTCGATCCACCTTAACCTGAACAACACCACCACAAGAAAAATGCGCATTGCTGGTCATATCTTTCGCACCATCATCTTTCCAAGTGAAGCTATCAAATACAGCGTCACCCACAGGGATTTCAAAAGCTGCCATTTGAGCATGCATCAACTTTAGGCCATCTTTTAACTCATCCAAGCAATCATCAATTCGATCCACAGGGATGTTTAGTAGATCCTTTAGACTTGTAATTTTGTATTCAGTCATTGGCTTCACCCTCATTCCAGCAAATATCACTATCTTCACCACGCGCATCCATTTCGCCGGTATTGCCACACTTTAAGCAAGTTACGACATCCCCATCCATAAACTCGTAGCCGCTATTTGGTTCAGCTGTTGAATTAATCTTGGCTTCGTTATGATTACATTTTGGGCATTCCATACCCCAATCAATATTCATTTCAGTCATTGGCTGGCTCCTGTGCTTCGACCATAGCGTCATAAACATCAGCATATTTAAATGCAGATAAACGACCATCAACCGCTTTGGCAGCATGTGCCATTTTGTTTGTGCACTTTCGTGGCATCAGTAAAAACCCTTCCGGCACCGCTTGGGCTTTGGCTGCTTGCCATGCTGACCACGCGTAAGCCATAGACATGTCATCAAAATTTCCATCTTCATCTAGCTCAAACATAAACCCCGCTGAACCAATGCTTCTCATGTGAGCTAAGAACAATTCTCTTTCTTTCTGAAAATTCATCACGCCACCTCACTATCTAAAAAGGTAGTTTCATCCCACCAATTAGGGTTTTCTTCCAAGTATTTAGAATGCTCATCAGCGGAAAGATCCCATTCCTCAAGAGTGACCGCTTCAGCAATGCATTCACCAACTATTTCAAATGCTTCAATAGCCTCTTTACGCAAACGCTGAACAACTTGCTCACCCAATTCTTTTGATGGAACAGGGTATAAAATTTCTTCTGAATCGGGCTCTTCGGGAATATTAACTGCCCACAATTTGTTATCTTTCATCCCACCACCTTCTTTAATTTTCATGCTGCCACCAATTTTTCATAAAATGATTCAATGGTTTCGCTTTCAAAAACAAAATATTCAAACTCGGAGCTATTGATCATGTGGACCATGATGCCGCGAACTTCTTTTATTGGATCACCAAATGGCAAATCATCAGATTCTTTTGAATAACCCACAGTTACAAGGTTTTCAGTAACAGATTTGATTTGCTCAACATTCAAAATCTTGTTTTCAATTTTTAAGAATTTCATGCTGCCACCTTCTGCAGATCCAACTCAGCAATGATCTGGTCAATTTTTTGATTAAACCGAATCACTGACTGCTCAATACCTGCAATATCTAAATCCTCTGCATTCACCCGAATAACCACCAGCTGCAAATGCTCAGGCAGGCGAGGGTCATAGCTCACAAAGTCACACCACTTGCGACGAGTACAAGCCAATTGCCAGGTGATCTGTGGCACATATTCAGCAGGCACCTCTTTAGTCAAAATAGTATTTAAGTGAGTTTGAGAGCTTGGACATTTAGCCTCGATTTGCCCATCTTTACCCACCAGCCCATCAGGACTAGCACCACTCATTTTGATAACCGGATGATCAATCAGACCTGTTCCAACTACAAAATTACCGGTTTCATTTTCATAAGCAGCAATCGCATAAGGCTCTTGATCAATACCCCATTGCATCAGGCTATTGGTTTTGGTTTCCTCCTGAACGCCGGTTAGGCGCTCAGTCAGAATAGTTAAGGTTAGGGCATTGTGTGCTTTGCCTTTAACTGGCTTGGCATCGATATCCTTGATTCGGCTTGCAGTGATTTTTCCGCACCGGTCTGCATGCCAGTCTTCACTACGCTGGTGAATGGTCATAGGTTTCTCCTTGGCGTGCTAGTGCTTGGTCTGCAAGTTCAGCAACTTGTTTTAAAGAAACTGAATGAGTGGTCCAGAAAATACGCTTATGTTCACTCTTTGGCAGGCTTACGTAAGCTGCTTGCAAGCGTTCAGATCCGTATTCAGCTTCACTTTGAAAATGCGACAGATGCTCAGCTTCAAACAAAAGATACTCAGCATTATTTTCAGCAGGGCCTACATCCATCATTGGCGCGTGATCCAGCAATTCATCTTCTGTATACACACCTAAAATCACGTCTGGGAAGTGAAGGCGAGCCAATTTTTTAGTCGCTAGATATGCGATTTGCTGCTTCGGATCATTCACCCACAAAGGTGAGTTACGAACATTTCCGACTTGAGCAAATGACACATCAAGCACACGTGGATTTGAATCGCCTTTAATGGTTACCCATGTGCGGACGCCAATGTCATGAGCTTTGCAAGTCTTGCCGTCCACCTTTGACCAGTCGCCATACCACTCATAGTCGGGACGGCCAACAATAGGGGCTTTAGAGATGATGACCGCATTAATTAACTGAGCCTCATAACCAAGGTTTCCATTCACAATATGAGTTTTCTGAGCCACCGCAAAAGGGTTCATATCCCATTGCATGGCCTGCATAGTTACTGCCAGACAATCACCTGGCTGACCCTGCAAATGTTTCGGTACGGTGATAGTTGCCTTACTCATAAAGTTTGCAAAAGACACCATGTTTTGCATCGCCACCGGATCAAGCACAAGGTTTGAAGTTTGTGAATTTGCTGGCAATACTGGATTTGTTTGAGCTACTGCATTCATATTCCTATTCCTTAATACTTGATTGAGACATTGGGTACGGCAGGCTTTGCAATTGCTCGGATTACATCCTTTGCCATTTCCTCTGTTAATCCAGCTACGCAATAACATAGAGCGCTTACTGCTTCTTGATTGATTTTTCGACGATGCTCAACATCAGCCAAACGTGCTTCTTCCGCTTTACGTGCACCTTCTGCCTGTGCAAATTGCTCCGCTTCAATACGCTTGCGTTCATTCTCGGCAGCCTGCACAGCACGTAACTCAGCAGCTTCTTTTTCAGCTTTTAATCGAGCTTCACGCTGCTCTGCCTCAGCCTTTTCACGCTGTACACGTTCAGCTTCAAAACGTGCTTTTTCCTCCGCTTCGCGAGTAGCTTTTTCAGCAGCTTCGCGGGCAATTTGAGCATCACGCTCTTGTTGCTGGCGAAGCATTTCAGCCTGACGCAGGCGTTCCAATTCAGCCTGTTCAGCTTCGTATTTTTCGCGTGTCACCAATGCTTTGCGTAGTACTTCCAGTGTTTCAAATTTGGCAAGCTTGGCTTGTTCTTCGTATTCCTCAAACGTGTAATCCACATCAAAGTTTTCCAGATGCTCGATACGATTGACAATGCGAGAAGCGTCAAGAGTTTCGAGTTCTTGCAGATGCTCTTTAATTACCAGGATTGCATTTTCATGCTTCGCCACACGATCCTTTTCAGCTTGTTCAAAATCAGTTAGCGGCTTACGAATCTCATCCTGTAGCAACTCCATGTTGTCGCGCCAAAACTTACGATCAGCATCAATAAGAGCAGCCTGTTGTTTAATACCAGAAACAAGCTCTTTGCCGTGGTTGTCGACAGTGGTTTTGATTCGGGCAAGACTGTAAGCAAAGGATTTAAGTGATTCACGATCCTTTTTAACGCTCATATCAAAAACAACAGAACGTGCGTTTTCAGAAACTCGGCCAAATAAAGCTTTGGTGCCACCTTCAACCTTGAAGGCTTCGATAATTTCAGGCTGCTCGATGGCAACAATTTCTAGTTTTGCATTCATCTCAAACCACCTCTTCAAATAGTTGTTCCGCGTACTCATTCACAAGACGCTGTAATTCTTTAATCTGCTCATCCGTCAGCGTAAATGTCTGACCTTCCTCAGCTTCAAAGTTCCAAACATCCAGCAAAGTCACAGGTGTATCTTTCACCACAAGCCAAGAATCAATATCCACTGACTCGGCATATCGCATATCACCATTCGAGCTACGCATTTGCGTCATCGTGTGAGGTAATACAGGCATTGAACAATCAGCCGTTGCCCACAGGTTTTCACCAATCTGGCGATATAAACCAAAAGTCAGCACGTTATCTTCAATCGAAATGTCCAGATCAACCTTGAAACTTGGTAGGTCTGAGAAGTACAAATCACGGGTGAAATCTTCATTCACTTTGCAGTCAATTACCTTGGTGCTATGACCATCACGGCACAGGAATAAAGACTGATTGCCGATGTGATGAATAGGACGCATTGCCGCACCACATCCACAGAATTGAGCGTAAGTGTTCATTCTTCAGACTCCTTTAGAGAATCCAGATATGCTCTGCGTTCAACGCCCTGCATATGGCCACGATCAAAGGCCAATTTAGCCTCATCAGCCTGACCATCAACAGCACCCATCCAAGCCAGATGCTCAATCACATCAAGAAGAACTTTATTTGCGTCAGGGTTCTTGGGGTTTTGCTTGAAACCAGATTGATATTCAAAACCTTCATCAGAGGTGTATTTAAGATCGGCAGAAAATTTAGAAAGTCCCATCAGCGCTCTCCCTTCGCAATCGCAGCATTAATCTTTTCAATCTCATAACGATCAACATAGGCATTAACCGCTTCCTCATGACGCACGACATTCAGAATGTCTAGGAATTCGACTGATCCATTATCAAGCGCATATTCAACATAAATGCTGTATTCGTCAGCTTTGACAGTAGCGACACAGATCTGATTGCAATTCACGCTTTGAACTTCGTATTGCTTTGCAGCGATGTTGATTTGCGGCTCTGCTAATTCATCAGCAGTTTTAGCCGGCTGGAAAGCGTAAGCTACTGCTATCCCCGCACTGATTGATGCTGCAATGAATGCAGACTTGATAATATTGGATTTAGTTGTCATGGCTGCCTCCGAATACTTGGCGAAGGGCTAGGCACATTAATTCAGCATCCTCAAAGCTTTCGCAAACAATTGCTACTGTGTCATTGCTTCTATAAATTGCTGATTCTTTTTTTATGCTTGGCACTTCAATGCCATTGATTGTGATGGTGCGAGGCTTGACTCGAAACTTGATCTCTTCATCATCAAAAATCGACAATTGAGCACGGGAAGGTAGTTCAGCCCAAATCGTATCCGCATAATGAAACTCAATAGTCTCGCCATTAGCCCAAGCTTTCTTAGCCTCTTTCCCGCTAATCAACTTGCCTTCATCAACTTTTGTATTCATAATAATTTCACTCACAGTGGGTTGTGGGTCACGCCTCAGGTAGTTGCTGCTACGCTGGGGCTTTTTATTTCCTGTGATATTTAGTTTAAACAATTAAACTTGGGTGTCAATATAAAAGTTTGACAAATTAAACAACTTTTTAATTTTATGTTTGGATACTTAAATTCTGGACAATAAAAAACCCGCACTAGGCGGGCTATTAAACTTTTAAGATTTAGAACAGGTTAAACTTTTTAGCTGGCTTAAATGAGCCTACGTATTTACCTACGAGCATACAATCTTCATTTAATGGGATTACCTGCTCATTCCAGTTTGGATTAAGAGGCTTTAAAAAGTATCCGTTTGACTCTGAAATCAATGCCTTAAAGGTTGCTGTATCATTGCACTTCACAACAACCATCTCACCAGTCTGAATGTCTTCAAGTTGATAATCTGGATCGATACAGATTTTTTCGCCTTCCTCGAAATATGGCGCATTACTCAAACCTTTCACCTCAAGATAAAAGCTTCTTCTGCCTGCGCCTGGTACTAATGGGAGCTTCTCACATTCCGCTAAATTGCTTATCGACTCCATGTCGGTGAAATCTCCTGCCTGAACCCACGATATTACAGGAGCATAAATTACTGTAGCCAAAGGATTTAAGTCAACATTATTGTCCAATCGGTCATTTATGCTGCCTTGACCAGTCAAAATCCAAGCCGCATCAACTTTCAATTCATTAGACAATTTAACCAATCGTTCGCCACTTGGAACAGCCCCACCAGATAGCCACAAAGAAATAGTCCCTTTGCTTGCCACTTTTTTATTAATTAGATCGACCTGTTTAATTTTTAGCTCTTTCATTCGCTTGTCAATGCGATCGGCCACGGTCTCGATCATGGAAATTGAATCCTATTTGTTGATGTTTGGAATATTAAACATATTGATTGACAGAGTCTTAAACTATATTGTTTAATAGGTTAAACTTTAATTGATTTAGGTTTAATATTATGAGCGTTTATCAATTCACAGTTGATGATTTGCGCGAGCGTTATGGCTGCAAATCAGATACCGAATTAGCAGAATTGCTCGGCTGCTCCAAAGGAACGATTTCTGTCTGGAGAAGCAACGGTGTCCCAACCGGATACCAGCGATTTTTAAATGTAGAAACACATACACCCCTTAGTAGAAAAAAGTTACCCCTAACTGCTTGATCTAATTATTAAGCATTTGAATTTAAACAACCACGTTCAAAGGAACCTTAAATGAACATAACGGATGCAGCGTACAACACAGTTCATGACTACCCGGGTGGCGCTTCAGCTCTAGCCCCACGGATGGGAATTAAAAGTCCAGCTGTACTTAATAGCAAAGTAAATCCAAATACTGAAACTCACCACTTAACACTGGCCGAGGCTTCAAAGCTTATGGCTTTAACTGGTGATTTCCGCATTTTGCATGCCCTATCTGCTGAACATGAAAAAGTTGCAATTGATCTACCTGAAATTCCTGAATGCCGCGACATGTCACTGACTGACAAAGTGCTGTGCATTGGTATGAAGGGCGGTGATGTGATGAGCCTGTTCCGAGAGATCATGGCGGATGGCCGTATCACGAAAGGTGAAGTGCAAGACATGTCTAAGGTGATTCACCAGATGCATGTTGCATTGGCTGAGCTGGATAAGCAGATCCAAGCTTGTATTGATAACCCAGAAAAGCAAAACGCCTGATCTGCGAAATCAAGCGTTTTGGATTGTTCACTAACTGAGAGGAAAATGAACATGAATATGATGACACAATTTAATCATAATCAACAGAGCATGACAAGCCTTGATATTTCAGAGCTTTGTCAAAAACGTCATGACAGTGTTAAGCGCACTATCGAGATTTTGTCTGCCAAAACAGAAAAACGTGAAGCTGTAATAGCATGCCCACACAGTGTGGTTGTGCAAAAGGAGGCTAATAACCGAATTTACGATGTTGAGGTTTATGTTTTCTCTGGCGAACAAGGCAAATTAGACTCAATTACCGTAGTCGCTCAACTCTGCCCAGAGTTCACCGCAGCATTAGTAAAGCGCTGGTATGAACTAGAAAACCAAAACGCTGCACAACTCCCCCAATCTTTTTCTGAAGCCCTTCAACTGGCAGCCGATCAGGCGCGTCAATTAGAACTCGCAGCACCTAAGGTTCAGTACTTTGACCGTGTAGCCGACACTAAAAATCTTTTAAATGCCTCTCAGGTGGGTAAAAAGGTCGGTATGTCGGCCGTAAAACTCAATCAATACCTTGCTGATATGGGTGTTTATGACCGTCGTATTGCCGGACGTACCTTTGCCCAGTGGTTTATCGACAAAGGTTATGGCGAAGTCAAACAGACAGAACAAGGCTATCCACAATCCAAATTCACCAACAAAGGCGAACAGTGGGTAATTGAGCAGCTTGTAAGTGAAGGGGTGGTGCAATGAGCTTAATTGAGAAGTGTGGTGGGCAAGGCGCTGCTGAAATGATTGCTGCCTTGGTTTTGACAAATGCTCCATGCCCTGAAGGCTATTTTCCTCAACTGCAAAAATACTTTTCCATACTTGACGGGCATGTGTACCTGTACCACGAAAAGAAACATGAGTTTTTGCCGTACATGGATTTAGACAAGGTTTACTTCGATTATGTGTGGCTGAAAGACCTTAGAGAGGAGATTAAAGCAACTATAGGGGGTGCTGCATGAACATGCTTAACCCCCATATGGTCGCCTTAATTGATGCTATGAACGATAAGCCTATCGCGTTCAATCGTCACTATGTGGCGCTTGGTTGCGGTATTAATGGCGCTCTCATGCTGTCTCAAATGGTGTATTGGTCTAAACGCACCAAAGACCGTAATGGTTTTTTCTACAAGACTCAGGATGAATGGGAAGAAGAAACCGGCCTTACACGCTGGGAGCAGGAAACTGCACGTAAAAAGCTACGCAGCTTAGGTTTTGTGTCTGAACACAAGCATGGTGTGCCTTGCAAAGTTCACTTTAAGGTTGAACACGAAAAGCTTTATTCATCATTAATCCAGTATGCGGAAAAGCATCAATCCAGTATGTGGGAATCCCACAAACTAGAAAGTGGTAATACCGCAAACAAGGCAGAGGGAAAACCTCAAACTAATACAGAGAATACAGCAGAGACTACATCAGAGAATACCAATATATATAAAGGGAAATTCAACTTTGCCAACGCTCTAGTTTCTCAAGGAGCAGATCAAAAGCTTATCTCTGAATACATGGAAGTTCGCAAAGCGAAGAAAGCCGTTAATTCAGAAACAGCATTCAAGTCTCTTATCTCTGAACAACAAAAATCTGGTCTCACTTTAAATCAGGTCCTTGAACACTGTGTTGTGAACTCATGGAAGGGATTTATGGCGGAGTGGATCAAGAATCAAAACACTGTTCATGGACAACAAAACAAACCTCATCGCTTTGGTCAAAGCTTTGCTCAACCACAAATGAAGGATGTGAACTAATGAACAGTATTCAGTTATTTCAAAATGCCTTCGCTGTGGATTTTCCAGTTGAAGTGGCGGATCAGGTATTAGGTCGCATACAGCAACTTTACGGTGCTGAGTTTGACAAAAAGTTTGGGTCTATTGACCCAGTTCAATTACAGCAAACCACTTGCACTGTTTTGAATGGCCTTACACCCAAAGACATCAAGCGCGGTTTGGATCGCATGCTGACCGAGAAATGGTGTCCATCGCTACCAGAATTCCGTAGCTGGTGTATTGCGGCTGACTGGTGGACTGCTGATCAGGCTTGGGCAAAAGCAATGAACTTTGAAGCAGACCCATCAAAACCGATCACAGCTCTCGCTAAATGCGCTTTAGATGAAGTTCGCCATATCTTGGATGTGGAAGGGCAAAAAGCTGCTCACAGAGCATTTAAGGACATTTACGAGGACTATCTGCAAAAAGCGAAAGATCAAGGCCGTGCTCAAGAGCTTTGGAAAAAGCCGGAAGTTAAAGCGATTGGTCATAACTATGCGCCGAGATCTGGTGTGCCGTGTCCGCCTGAATTGGCTGCAATGGTGAAGCGCGTAGGGAAAAGTGCAGGGGGTGGGGTGTGAATGCATTAACCAAAATTCAAGCTGTAGAAATCCCAACTCTGGTTTCTGATTTTGTAATCAGTAGCTATGGCGGTGGCACCAATTCAACGGCATTGCTGATCGAGTGCGTAAAGCGCGGCATTCGTATCGACATGATCCTATTTGCTGACACTGGTGCCGAGAAGCCTCACACGTACAGCTATGTTGAATATTTTTCAAAATGGCTTGTATCTAAAGGTTATCCAGCAATTAAAACCGTAAGAGACGCAAATACCAATCTGGAGAAGGACTGCTTTGATCGCAAGGCTCTTCCAAGTGTGGTTTACGGAAAAGGAAATTCATGCAGCCAACGATTCAAGATCCAACCGCAAGACAAGCTGGTGAATAACAGTGTGATTGTAGGGGGGCGATTAGTGAAGCTAATTGGGTATGACGCTGATGAACCACATCGTGCGAACCGCAAATACGAAGATAAATACACCCGGATCTATCCGTTGATTGATTGGGATATGGGGCGAGATGAATGTATCGAGGCTATCAAAGAAGCTGGATTGGTTTTACCGGGTAAATCTTCTTGCTACTTCTGCCCAAATTCACGCCCAAGTGAAATTAAATGGCTTGAGAAGTACCAGCCAGAGCTTTTAGCTAAAGCCTTAAAAATGGAAGAACAAGCGGATCTGACAGACATTGCTGGTCTAGGGCGTAACTTTTCTTGGAAGTCTATCTACCAACAACAGGACGCATTCATGGATCACTTTGTTCCAGATATGCCATGTGACTGTTATGACGGGGGTGCGGCATGAACATACCAAGCATCCAGCGTTTCGAAGAAATCAAGGACATCCTAGTGTATGTGGCCTTCTCCAAACACGAGGTCACATCAGCTGAGCTTGAAGAACATGTGTGTGACAAAACCAGATCTTCTTTAAATCAGAAATTACGCGGTCTGGTTCAGGCGGGATACCTGGCTTTTAGATGTAATCACTGCACCAGGCTGTATGTGGCTACAGAAAAGACCAAGCAGTTATTTGGAGTGCAGGGATGAGCAGAAATAAAAAAATACGTGCTTGGCTTGAGATGGGAGTGGGTCGGACCAGTGCTCTAGCTAAGGTTTTGGATTGTTCACAGCAGTTCGTTAGCAAGGTTTCACTGATGGAAAAAGGGATTTCGGAAAGCCAGTGGAATGCAATCAGTTATGGCATTTCGATTATTGAGCTGGACGAGAAAAGTAATCAGAAAAAGATTGAGCAAATCATCATTAAGGCAGCTCATTTAAGCCATAGCAAGGATCGTGAAATTAAGCAGTTTGCTCAGATTGAATTGGATAAGTGGGTTGATGCACTAGGGAGAGCGGCATGACAGGATTCACAGAATTAAGAGATCAGATCAATCGGACGACCGATTTACAGGAAAAGGAATTACTTCAGCAGCAGTTTGAAATGATGCATCAAGTGGCAGATGAAGAAAGTAAGCAGTTTGAGGATTTGATTCGGGGTGATTGGGATGAATTTTGATGAAGCAATAAAGGAGATGGAAGGAGTAGTTATCAATCTTAATGAACTGCCTTTCACTGCCTTTGAGGTGTGGTTTGAGGATCAAGACTTCTATACAAACATGCGATTCATCCATGGTGACAAGCTGTTTGATAAGGATGGTGGTGCTTATCGGGTGCTGCCGGTTCAGATGACTTATCTAGCTTGGCTGGTTGGTCGGGCAGGTATTAAAGAAATGGATGAAGTAATCAAGCTGCAGGATGCTGACCTGCGGAAGTATGAGAAGCAGATTGAGGGGCTGAAAGAGCAGCTCAACAACATGGAGGCTTGTTATATCGAGAAGAAGAAGGAGGTTGAGGAGTTGCAAAAAACCAATATTAGCCTAGAGGCTGGCTTGCGGAAGAACTCCAAAAATAAACAGAAGTTGCTCGGTAAAAATATTGAACTTCAAAAGCGGATTGATGAATACAAGAAACTTACCACCAGTATAAGAAATGAATTTGATTTGTGGTCTGACGATAGTGAGTTTGCGGATGTTATCGAGGATCAAATTGAGAATTTAGAAGCCCTGCGAGGTGGGTCATGAAAACAACTAAAGCAATTACAGCTTCATTAAGCAAATTATCAATCACCACAGCCAATGTTCTGGATGACACGGTAAGTGCAACTAAGCACAACTGGATGTTTATTAGAAATGGACTTCAGGCGCTACTGGCAACAACCATTTTCTGGATCAGATTTTTAATCTATCTCGTTTGCCTGCCGGGTTTATTCATTTACGCCTTTTATCACCAGTTGAAGAAGCGAGGTGCCAATGACTAATCTCCGTATCACCGCAGCACAGGCACGAAAAGCCGGTATTGGCCCTCGATTTGGTGTAACAACCAAGTCGGGGAAAAAGAAATCCAATCCAGATCCAATGCCAAAGGTTCCAGCTCATCTGGTCGAAGGGAAAGGATTTGGTGTGATGAATGATGAATTGCTCTGGTGTGAGGTTTTAATCACACCTCCTTCGGTGAATCACTACTGGATTCGTGGAGCTAACAAGACCAATCGATTAAGTAAGCGTGCAATCCACTTTATTGACGTTATGAAGCGTTTTATCGAGCCGGCAGGGTATCAGGGCAGAGTTCGCGTAAAGATCGAATACGCGCCACCTGATGCGAAAATACGCGACATCGATAACATCGTAAAACCATGCTTTGACGCTTTATCGAAAGGTGGATTGATTCTGGATGATTCCCAGGTGGATGAATTGCTTGTAAAGCGGTTGCCATCAGAAAAAGGCGGGAAGCTGATTATTCAAGTTGAAAAGTTAAGGGTTTGAGAGGGAATAGGGATGAATGCGATGGTGAAGGCGGAAGTGATGGATTGGGATCGTTTTAGTATTGAAGATTGGCTTAAGCAGTATGGGGCATACATCCAGATTTCACGTATGAAGTCAGGACATCAGCCGGATTCGCTTGGGGTAAATCAGATTTACTGGCTGATTCTTGAAAATAACAAAGGGGTGGCACCGCGTAAGGATCAGATCATTTGCAAGATTAATGATTTTGAGGCTGAACAAGTGCGGAAGTTGATTGTGGATTTCAATAAGTCTAGTTCGGTTTGTGCTTCGGCAAAGGTAGCGGTTGAGATCTTTATTGATAAATGCGTACGTGGGATGTCGTTGCGTCAGTTGGCACATGAACGAGGCATGGGTAAGACTTCGATTGAGGGGATGGTATATGCTGGAAAATTTTATTTAGCTGGTCATGATAAGCGCTTGAAATTAGATTGATTAAGTATTTGACTGTCCGGACAGGATATGGCATATTTCTGTTATAGTGATCGAAGTGTACGTTAAAGCACTAGATTGATTTAAAAGCTCGCCAAATGGTGGGCTTTTTTGTTGCCTAAAATAAAGCGCCATTAGCTCAACTGGTAGAGCATCGGTCTCCAAAATCGGTGGTGCGGGTTCGAGTCCTGCATGGCGTGCCAGATTTCAAAAGAAAGCAAACCTGTCATAGATAGCGCATTACCGGAAATATTGCGCCGAGGCATCCGGTGGTTTGCTTTACTTATGAGATCAAAAGGAGATCCACATGCTCCAATTGTTAATGTGCTTATTCGGCCTGCATGGTGTGACTGAAATCGATTACACGGTTGATGATGAAGAAATCAAGGTGTGTCGGAATTGTTTGAAAGAAGTTAAATAAACCCTTGTCACTTCGGTGACTCTAGCCGGACGTATTACGGCAATCAAAACCCCTTGCATTCTAGGTGTTGAGGGGTTTTTCTTTTCTTATTGGTGGTGAATGTGAATGAAGGCTGCAATATCTGAAGGTTGGGATGGGTTATGGATACAGTAGAAGCAAAACGGAATTTAGAAGTGCTCGAAAAGAACCGCAGTCGATTAATGAATTACAACCATCTGTATTCAAGCTATGCATTTAAAGAAATGTGTGGTGCTGAACTTCGCAAAGTGAATAAGCAGATTGCAGGCATAGAAGAACAGTTAAATGCGGAATCCAAAAAGACTCGCATCTAAGGTTCAATGAGGCTCAAGAATGAAAACCACATCTCTTTTTATAGTTTTATTTGTAATAGTAGCTAGTACCGCCTATTTAAGCTCAAATACTGCATGTAAGAAGGAAGCGGTCATCAAAGCTGGCTCTAAGATGTCACTTGGTAGGGTTGTAGTGGAGAGTCAAGAAGATCATTTGATTTTGGTTTGTGATACTCAGCCTGAGAAGGGGCTTTTAAACTTTATTCTTAAAAAGGATGGGGTTCGTGTGAATGGCATGGCTAAAGAGGCTGATATTCATTATGTCTCTTTTAATGCTGATTAATGCGATTAGGAGTCATTGGTTGTGCGTGATGCTAAACGATTAGCAGCAATCAGAAAGCTGCCATGCATTCGATGCGGTAACCCACATAGCCAGGCTGCTCATTCAAATTCAGCAAAGCATGGTAAGGGTAGATCGATTAAAGCCAGTGATGAATTCACAGTTTCCCTTTGTTTTAAATGCCATGCTGCATTCGACCGTTTTGAATTAGGTGATCGGGCAGAGAGTGAAGCAATGTTTGATCGGTGGCTGGTGAGAGTGAATCGGATGTTGAATCAAACAGATAAAGAGATTTTTTAAACCGAAAGGGTGCTAAGGCGCTCTTTTTTATTGCAAGTAGAAACAGGAGAAACAGAAATGTTTACAGTAAAACTTATCCAAAATGGTGTTACTTCGGTAACCGAGTTAAAAGATATCGTGATTGCTCGACAGGGTTCGGAATCATGGGATGAAGATTGGGATATGGCTAAAGCTTATAACAGCGAGGCGCCTGACTTAATCGAGTGTTATTGCACACCAGATCCACAAGACAATAAGTTGATGAATGAATACACCAATGTTGTTGATCGTGAGGGTGTGAGTGGTGTTGCAAAAGAGCAATGCATTGGCATTCTTTGTCTCAATGAGACTTGTCAGATCGCTCCAGCTATTCCAGAAAAAGGAAGTGATGGTTTTGGTTTTGCCAAGTTGTTTTTATACAAAGGCGATCAGCTGTATGTGACCAATCGATATGGTGCAACAGTAGAAATCGTGAAGTAATTTTAAGGAGGATAGGAAATGCAAAAAGCCGTGTTTCCTATCCAGTCACATGCCGACATCACCAAAGCTATTAGCTACATGCATACCCATTACACTCAGGCGATTAATGAGGGTAAGCCGTTGGTGGTGAGGATCAATCAAACACCAGATGAACGGTCAGCAGCGCAGAATAGGCTTTACTGGAAATGGATTGGTGAGATTAGAAGAAAGACTGGTCAGGATGAAGATTCACTCCATTACGAGTTCAAGAAGAAGTTTCTGATTTATATCTATCGTCGAGATGACCAGCAGTTTGGTGAAATGTGTCATGCCATTGCTAAGGTAAAGCAAACCGAACCAGATGAGTATAAGGCTATCGGTGAACAGGTCATCAGGCTTTGCAGTACAACCAAGGCGACAGTTAAACAAATGACCGAGTATTTGAATTATGTGCATGATTTTGCGGTGACTCAGTTGGGTGTGCATTTAACTGTGCCGGATGATTTGAAGTGGTGTTATAAGGGTTAAATATGTTTAAGAAGCGCGACATAACTGCTGAAGCATGGAAGTGGAAGCGCAGACCAAAGTTCTGCACACATCAACTCATTAAGAATGGTGAATATTTTCGTGTTGGCAGTAATGGGTCGGCAGATGTTTTTTGTTACGACTTTTATGCAGACAGATGGTACTGGGTGTATTCAATTCACAGCAATGATGACCTGAGCAATCCCGAGATGTTTATCAAGCTTCGTGAGAGTACGTGGTTGGATACTTTAGTAAGGTGGTTTACATGACATGCCAAGGCTGTGAAGTAAGACGTAAATGGATGAAAGAACAATATGAGCGATCAAGAGAAAGAATGCGGTTGTGCATCGAACGACTTACTCCTAAAGCTAATCGAACAGAACAATCAACTAATAAACCAAATGGCCCAAGTCATCCAGATCAACAATGAACAGAACGCTCAGATTAATGAGCTATTGATTCAGTTGGAAGGTGGTGAGGATGAGCAGCCTAAGTCACAGTATTTGGATGGTTAAACATGAGCAATAAAGATGAAATATTAAAAGTGGTTGCTATTGAGATTCCGAAAGGCGGTGTATGCCAAGGAACCAAGGTTAAGTTGAGCAACGGCCAATATCTTACTGGTATTCATTCTATCTCCCTTCGTGGTGATACCGAGTCACAACTATGGTCACTGAGTCTTGATATGGTTCCTGATTTTATGGACCAGCAAACACTTGAGGCTGTATTGGCTAATGTTGAGATGGTAAAGCGTCAGAGCACGCCAAACCTAATACACAACATTGAGAATCAAATAGCTGATCTTCAGGGCAAACTAGAATGGCTGAAGGGATTGGATAATGAAACTACCCAGACTGCAAAACAAACTACAGGTGATGACACCGAAGGCACCGAGACCACCTAAGAACAATTGGGGTCAAGGCCGCGGTGGCAGACCATGGCGCAGACTCAAGCAGAAGATTCATACACGTGATGAGTGGACCTGTTGTTCATGTGGTCGTGTGACCATGGAGCTTGAGTTGGACCATATCGTTAATGTGGCTCAAGGTGGTACGGATGATGAATCAAACCTTCAGTCGTTGTGTGTGCTTTGTCATAAGAAGAAGACACAGATGGAGAGTCGAGTATGACTGACAAAAGTATTGAAGATATGGTGCATGACTATCTTGTCGCATCACTACAGGCCGGCAAGGTCATTCAGCGCGAAGATATAGAGAATTACTGCAAGATGGCAGCCCAGTTAAAAGGTGTGGCGAAGGTTGTGCAGAGAGATGTTCAGGAAGATGAGCGTCGTCGCAGATGGTAGGGGGAGGCAAAAAGTTTGAAACCCTGAGCCAGCGGACACCGCCGCCCATCCCACTTATAAAAAAATTTCCCATTTCAGCAAAAGTTAAAGCGAAAAGTTAAAGGTTAACCAATGGCACTAAGCGAAAAAATGAAAAAGTTTGCTCAGGCCGTTGTTGACGGCTTAAGCAACAAAGAAGCTGCAATTTCAGCAGGTTATGCTGAAAAGACAGCATCACAGGCAGGCTCAAAATTAAGAAAAGATCCTGAAATTATCGTCCACATTGAAAAGTTAAAGGCTGATAAAGAAGGTCGAAGTTTAACTTCTGAAAAACCGAAAGTTAAAACGATCAGCACTCATGAAGATGACAACCCTTTGGATGATGAGGATTATGCAAAGGATGATCCGCTGCAATTCCTGATTGATGTTATGAATAAGAGTGATGATATGTTCTTACGCTTCAATGCCGCAAAAGCTGCGCTTCCATATGTACACGGCAAGGTCGCTGAAAAAGGCAAGAAAGAAACCAAAGCCGATGAAGCCAAAAAAGCCACTCAAGGCGGGAAGTTTGGAACATTGGGTTCACAGTTGAGGAGCTAATCATGCCTTTTAATCCTGAAGACTTGATAAGTGAATTATCAGACAAATACTTTGCAATGACACCGCAAGGGAGACAGCAGTTTTTGTTTGGTGAGTTCAAAGCAAAACAAGAAAGTCAGCCAATTTGGGTTGGTATTGATTGCTCTGAAAAGAAAGACCAAACGATTAAGTTTAAAAATACAGGATTTTCAATAGAAATAATTTAAGCCGCCTACGGGCGGTTTTTTAACGAGTTAAATTTATGTCAGCAATGCTCCCAGAATGGACAACATCCTGCCCAGACTGGGAGGAGCGTATTGTCGCTAAAAAGTCACTCATGCCATGTGAGCCGCTTTTTCCAGAAGTGGCCGATGTAGCAGAGCGGATTTTTAAAGAATTAATCCTGGTCGATGTGATGAGTAGCCCAAAAATGGGCGAGGTCACACTTGATTGGGTTATTGAATTTGTCCGAGCAATCTTTGGTGCTTATGACCCAGAGCAGAAGAAGCGTTTAATTCGCGAATTCTTCCTGCTGATCTCTAAGAAAAACACCAAGTCGACGATTGCGGCTGGAATCATGATGGTGGCCTTGATCTTAAATGATCGTATGTCAGCTGAGCTTATTATTCTGGCACCAACCAAAGAAGTTGCTGATAACTCTTTTAACCCGATTCGAGACTTCATCAAAGCAGATCCTGAGCTTCAGGAAATGTTCAATATCTCTGAGCACACCAAAACAGTCACTCACTTAGGTACGAATACAACCTTAAAAGTGATTGCTGCGGAAAGCAATGCTGCTGCGGGTAAGAAAGCCACGATCATCCTCATTGACGAAGTTTGGTTGTTCGGGAAACGATCAAACGCTGAATCGATGTTTCGTGAAGCAAAAGGTGGTCTGGCATCACGGCCTGAAGGTTGTGTGATTTATCTGTCTACCATGTCAGATGAAACGCCATGCGGTGTGTTCAAGCAATTGCTGGACTATGCGCGTGATATTCGGGACGGTGTAAAGGTCAATCCTCAGTTCCTGCCACTGATTTACGAGTTTCCTGAGTGGATGCTTGAGGCAGGTGAGCACTTAAAACCTGAAAACTTCTATGTTACCAATCCAAACTTGGGTGCATCGGTTGATCTGGATTACCTGATTAACGAATTTGAGAAGGTTAAAGATGCTGGTGAAGAATCGCTTCGTGACTTTCTTGCAAAACACTTAAACGTACCAATTGGCCTAAACCTCCGAGCCAATCGGTGGGCAGGTGCTGAATACTGGCTACAGCAATCTAAAAAATTCACCTTGGACAAACTCATCGAGCAATCAGACGTTATTACTTGCGGTATTGATGGTGGTGGCCTTGATGACTTGCTCGGTTTTGCTGTACTGGGTCGGCACGCAAAAAGCCGTAAATGGTGGCTTTGGAATCATGCCTGGTGCAATAAGACTGCAGTCGAAAGACGCAAAGAGAATGCGCCAAAGTATGCGGATTATGTGGAAGAAGGCAGCCTGACCATTGTTGAGCGTATCGGTGATGACATTGACCAGTTGGCAGCCATTGCAAAGAAATGCTTCGACTCTGGCAAGCTCGACAAAATAGGACTGGATCCACTTGGTCTGGGTGGCCTATTAGATGGCTTGCTCGATGCTGGCATTCCTGAAGACAAGCTTATTGCGGTTCAGCAAGGTTTTAAGTTGATGGGTTATATCCTCACTACTGAACGAAAACTAGCTGAAGGAAATCTTTACCATGCAGGCCAAGGCTTAATGACCTGGTGTGTTGGGAATGCGCGTGCCGTCGTGAAAGGCAACGGCATGATGATCAGCAAACAGGAATCAGGTGTCGGGAAGATTGACCCATTGATTGCCACGTTTAACGCGGTGGCCTTGATGTCGATGAATCCGGAACAGGCTGAGAAAGAATACAACATCTACTTTGTTTAATTTATTCATTTTCCAAAGCTCGCATTACGCGGGCTTTTTTATTGGGAGAGCCTTATGTCTGCTCTACATAAAACCTTTGGCTCTGTCGAAATTAAGAGCCTTGATGAGCAAAAGCGAACCTTCAAAGGAATCGCCAGCACACCAAATCAAGATCGCGCCAAGGATGTGATGGTGCCAAAAGGCGCAGATTTCGATCTGCCTATGCCTTTGCTATTTCACCATGACCCACGATCAGCCATTGGTCATGTGACAAGCGCAAAAGTCACAGCAAATGGTATCGAAGTGGAAATCCATATCCCTGAAATCGAGGAAGAAGGCGACCTGAAACGCGAAGTTGATAAGGCATATCAATCACTGAAATACGGTCTGGTCAAAGGCTTATCAGTTGGTTTTATCCCGAATTGGGATGAGGCGGAAATGATCAAGGGCGGTGGCATCCAGTTCAACTCATGGGAATGGTATGAGCTTTCATTGGTGACTATCCCTTGTAACCGTGAATCAGAAACAGAATTTTCAAAAGCATTTGAGGAACACAAAGCCGCGTTGGGCGAAAAACCTCAAGACGTTCCAGGTGGCGCTTCATCTGAACAAAAACACGTTGTCGTAAAACTTAATAGCCCAACAAAGGGTGGAGTGAAACTATGAAAGAGTATTTAGCAAAGCTGCTTAAAGCATTGGCTGAAAAAAACCAAGCAATGCAAACAGCGTTATCAAAGTCAGCGGGTGAGGGCAGTACGCCTGATGAAGCAACTGAAGCAGAAATTCAGGCGATTGAAAAAGATATCGCAGCGCTCGAAGTAAATATTGAGCGCACTAAAAAGCAAATCAAAGCTGTTGAAGAGGCTGAAAAGAAAGGTCTTCAAGAGCCAGAGCCAACACCTGGTCAAGATCCGGCGCCGAAAATTGAAATCGTAAAAACCCTAGATAAGGGTATCGGCTTTGCTCAATATGCTCGAGCAAAATTAGCTTCTGCTTTAGCGGCTAAGAATGGCAACTTTATTGCTCCTGTGGATATGGCTAAGCAAATGGGCTTCAGTGACGAAGTACAGGACCTGGTTCAGAAAGCAACAGTTGGCACCACCACGGATGCTAATTTTGCTTCAGCGCTGGTTCAAGAAAACCGCTTAGTGGGCGAGTTTGTAGACTTGCTTAAGGCTGCAACAGTTTTTGACAAGCTGCAAGGCATGCGAAATGTCCCATTTAATAGCACAATTCCAGCTAAAACTAAGCGCGGTAAAGCAAGCTGGGTAGGTCAGGGCGCTAAAAAACCTTTAACCAATCCTGAATTTGGTGATGTAAAAATCAAAGAACACAAGCTCGCAGCAATTACTGTATATACACAGGAATTAATGCGTCGTTCCGATCCTGCAGTAGATATTTTGGTTCGTGATGACTTGATTGAAGCATCACAAATCCTTATTGATGAAACCTTCCTGGGTGATCAGGTAGAAACGGATGTAATTCCTGCTGGTGTTCTGAGTGGTGTAACTGCAATTACTGCCAGCGGCACTACAGCAGCAGCCTATGATGCAGATCTACAACAGCTTGAAGACAACTTCCTAGAAGCAAACCTGTCTTTGGATGGATCTTATTACTTGATGTCAGAAACACGAGCTGCTCGTATGGGGCGTATTCGTGATGCATTAGGTAATTATTACTTCCCGGGCATGCAGGGCATTAATAAAGAATTGAATGGCCGTCCGGTTATCACTTCGCAAACTGTCGGTGACAAGATCGCCCTCATCAAAACTTCTGAGTTGTTACTTGCTCAGGATGGTGGTGTGGATGTGTCTTACTCTGATCAGGCAACCCTAGAAGATGCGGATGGAACCATCATCAACCTATGGCAAGAAAACAAATTTGCTGTACGTGTTGAGAAGTTCATCACTTGGGCGAAACGTCGTCCAATTGCTGCTGCATGGATCGACTATTCAACCCCTTAATCGCCTAATCGATTATTCAAAAACAGCTCCTTAATCGGGGCTGTTTTTATATCTAAGCATCACAATTGTTTAGCTATAGGAACAGTCTATGAAGATTAAATATTTAAAAATGACCCACGATTCCAATGTCGGGGATATTAAAGAGATTCCTGATTTTCAGGCAAATGTATTGCTCAAAATTGGCGTTGCAGAGGCTTATGTTGAGCCGAAAAAGACAGCGCCAAAAGCGAAAAAAGAAGATAAAACCAAAGAATAGGATGTAAAGAATGGGCTTTTTCGGAAATTTATTTGGTAAAAAGAAATCCCTCCAAGGAGTCCATTCAAATCAAGGGTGGACTTCTTTATTTGTGCACGAGCCTTATTCTGGTGCCTGGCAAAAGAATGATGAACTGACCCGGGAAGATTTGGCAGCACATCATGCAGTATTTAGCTGTGTTTCACTGATTTCTCAAGATATCGGAAAGATGCCGATTTTGCTTAAGAAGAAGCAGCAAGGTGTCTGGATTGATCAAGAGATTCCAGAGCGTTTCAGTGTTCTAAACAAGCCAAACCACTACCAGACATGGCAGCAATTCAGCGAACAGTGGACCACATCATTACTGCTTCGCGGCAATACCTATGTGATGAAGGTTCGGGATATCTTCTCAGGTAAAGTTGTTGGGCTAAAGGTATTAAACCCTGACCTGACAAAACCATTGATCAGTGATGCTGGTGATGTCTTTTATCAACTCAACGATGATCGACTCAATCAGATTTCTCATGAAGTGGTGCCAGCATCTGAAATCATTCATGACCGCATTAACTGCTTTTACCATCCACTTGTGGGCTTATCGCCAATCACAGCGTGTGCGGTGGCGGCAGGGCATGGTCTAGAGATCCAAAAAAGTCAGCGTCAGCACTTTAAAAACAACAGTCGGCCAGGTGGAATCCTGATTGCTCCCGGACCTATTGATCCAGAAAAAGCAGCAGCGATCAAAAAGCAATGGAATGAAAACTACAGTGGTGCCAATGCTGGGTGCACAGCAGTTGTTGGTGACAATATGAAATTTGAAGCCATTTCAGTTTCAGCTGCCGATTCTCAACTAATTGAACAGATGCGAATGAGCAATGAAGTCATTTGTGCTGTTTTCCATGTGCCGCAATTCAAGTTGGGTATTGGCACCATTCCGGCAGGTCAAAAAGTTTCCGATCTGAATGAAATCTATTATTCAGACTGTTTGCAAAGCCTGATTGAAGCGCGTGAAAACCTGCTCGATCAAAGCCTCGGTCTTAAAGATTCGCAATTAGAAGCCTTTCTTGATCTGGATACCTTGATCCGTATGGATTCGGTATCTCAGATGCAGCGACTTAAAGAAGGCGTTGGTGCAGCAATCATGACACCGAATGAAGCGCGTCAAAAGCTTGGTTTAGGCCCATTAGAGGGTGGTGACACGGTTTACATGCAGCAGCAGAACTTCTCGCTTGAAGCGCTGTCTAAACGTGACCAGATGGATGATCCTTTTGGTAAATCTGCACCAAATACACCGCAAGATACCGAAAATTCAGACCAAAAAGGCCAGTATCAAGGCGTTTTTAAGACTGAAAACCAGTATAAATCAGGCCAGTTTGTAACGCACAAAGGCTCATTGTGGCACTGTGAAAAGGATCACTTAGGCGAATTTAGCCATGAAAACTTCAAACTAGCGCAGAAAAAATGGGGTGAAGAATGAGTATTGTGGATTTAGAGACACTTAAGCTCCACCTTCGATATGACGATGATTCAAATGACATGATGCTTCAGGGTTATTTAGATGCAGCGGATTCAGTGGTATTGAGCTATATCACCGATGAGCTTGAATCCAATTACCCCAAAGCAATTCATCAGGCAATTTTATTACTGTGTGGATATTGGGACCAGTACCGCAATGCTGAGCAGGAAATGCCGGTAAACGGTAACTTTCTGCCGATGCCTGTGCAAAGCCTGCTTTATCCATATCGTAAGCCTACAGCGATTTGAGGTGATTTATGGCCCAACGTGCCGGCGAACTATGCCACCGTGTGACGATTCAGCAAAAAACCACGGTCTATGATGAATACAACTATGAAACTGAAGCTTGGGCTGATTTCAAGCCGCTTTGGGGGCGAATCACCTTCCTGTCGGTAAAAGATGGGCTTACAGCCAAAGCTGCCGGATCAGAAACCACAGCTCGGCTCAAACTTCGAAAGCGTAAAGATATTGATACTGGTATGCGTGTTTTGTTTGATGGCCAGACCTTCCAGATCGTTTCCCCACCTAAACCAGACAATGAAAATGGTCGGATTTACATGACGCTGGAGTTGTCATTAGTGGAGTAGGTCATGACGGTAGAATTTAACATTCAGGGCTTGGAGCCAGTTCAAGAGAGACTTAAAAGACTGGCAAATCCTCGCTTGATGAAGAATGCTGCAAGGCGTTCTGCTCGTAAAGCCATGGCGATTGTCCGGGATGCAGCCCGGGCCAATGCAAAAACTCTGGATGATCCGCAGACAGCCGAAAAGATTTGGAAAAATATTGCGATTGCTGCTGGCAAGACCCGAAATCCAAATGAAGTAGTGATGCGTGTCGGTGTGCGTGGTGGTGCGTCATTCTCAAACAAGAATCCACCCAATACACCGGGTGGGGACACCCGACATTGGAGGTTTATTGAATTCCCTAGTGTTAATAATCCAGGTACTCCATTCATGCGTCCAGCCTTACAAAACAACATCCAAGCCGTGACCAATAGCTTTGCTGAAAACTTCAATAAAGAAATCGACAAGGAACTCGCAAAATTATGAACATTTTACCAGTAGTTCCGACATTGAAGGCCAGCAAGGAAGTCACGGATTTACTTGGCACCAATCCTTTAAAAGTCTGGGAAGATATTGCACCACAGAAAACTCCATTCCCCTATGCGGTCTGGTCAGTAGTCACAGCAAATCCTGAAAATCACTTGGATTGCCCAGCCGCTATGGATCATGTTTCATTTCAGATTGTGGTTTATGACACTCAGCAGAAAAGAGCATCTGATATTCGTGCTGCAATACGAAAAGCTTTAGAACCACATTGCTATGTCACCAATATTCACCCGAACCATTTTGAGCGCATTGCCGACACCAATATTTTTGGTCGTGGCTTTGATGCGAATTGGTTTTTGGATAGATAGCTTTTAAATTTTCCACATAGCACCCAACCGGTGCTTTTTTTATGCCTAAAATTGAGGAGTAGCTACTCATGGCAGTTAAGACAAACAAAACGCATGTATATGCGGTCGTAAATAAAGAAGTTGTTCGCTTCAGTTGTTATTCAGGTTTTGGCTTTGGTCAAGACTCTTTTGGCAAGATTGATGCGACATGCCTTGATTCTGACACTAAAAACTATGAGCGCGGTATGCGTGATCCGGGTGAAGGCTCTATTGCTATTCAGTTGGATGATGAAAATGCAAGCCATATCAAGCTTATTCAATTGGCCGAGTCTGGTGAAAAAGTTGAATGGTATATTGGCTCAAGCCATGCAGAAACAGCGCCTGATTATGACACTGCGACCGATACAATTGATTTACCGGGTGACCGTATCTGGTGGACTTTTGAAGGTTATTTAAACCCAACTTCACCTGATGATCTTGCTCAAGATTCATTGGTGACTTATTCATTCACTCTGGTGCGCACATCAGGTGTAACTACAATCTTCCGTGATCCAGCAGTGGTGACTCCATAATGGCTAAATTAAATCTAAGTGATATTGCACAAGGTGCATTGGTTAATGATATTCATGAGGCTGAGGTTGAATTCAAGCATCATGGGAAAACTGAAACTGTTGATATTCGCATCAAGCAATTGCCCTACGCGGTTACCGAGCCATTATTTAAGCGATTAAATAAAGGTGAAGATGTGGTTGCTGAGTGGATCTCTAAAGCATTGGTTGATGATGACGGCAATGTTTATCTAACCCAAAAGCAAGTATCAACAAACTTCACGCCATCTTTGGCAGGTGCTGTATTTAATAAAATTCTAGGTATTGAAAAACCGCCAAAGGATGAAGAGGGAAAGTTCGATTAACGCCAGATGATGAATTCTGGTGTGAGTTGGTTCTCAATGGGGTTGGTGGTCGCACAATTGCTGAAGCTAAATCCAATATGACTAATGCTGAGGTTTCTCAATGGGCTGCGTTTAGAAATAAGCGCGGCTCTTTTTTTACTGGCAGACGTATAGAACAAGGCTTTGGTAATCTAATGGCGACTTACATGGGGTCTAAAGGTGCTAAAAACGTGAAAGCAATATCTTTTATGCCTCACGAGGATCAGCCAAAAGAAATCTCTCTTGAAGAATATATGATGCAAAGTTTCGGGGGGAGCTGACTTGGGTTGGTTTCTTTTCACCCTAAAAATGATTATCTTATCCCCACCATAATAGGGGAAATATAATGAGAAAATTAATTTTAGCTGGGGTTGTTGGGATTATTTCAACGATTGCAGGGGCGAATACTCCATTAGCAATACAGTCTGGTCAGCCGGCACCGATGTACCAAACGGAACAACCAGTTCCATATACTTATGTTCAGCCAAATAATGCATTATTAACACCAACTGCGTCTCTATCTTTAGAGTATTTGTCTCATAAAGGAGAGTTTGCAGAAAATATTGATGCTGACCTTGATGGCTTTGCGATAGGATTATCTACCACTCCACAGCGAAATGGTTTATGGACTAAGTTTGAACTCTTGAGTAACAGCGACTTTGATGCTGATTACTATGAGTTTTCATTTGGCGGACACCTTAACCTTCTGAGTACCGAGCGTTTTTATGCCATTGGTACTTTGGGTATGGGTATCGGTCTAATTGATGTGCCTAGCTTCGATGAAACTGCTTACTTCACAGTTCCTGTAGGCCTTGAGGCTGGTGTAAATATAACTCGAAATCTGTCACTGTTCGGTGGTCTTGGATATAAGTGGAATGTAGATATAAGTGCATCAGATGACTCGTCTGGCGGAAGAACACTTTGTAATGATGGAACGTGGAGTGACAGCATTGGATCTGGAACTTGCTCATGGCATGGTGGTGTTGCTGATCGTGACTGGGTGTATGATGATGAAAATTATGTTGGTAGCTTTAATGGGATGACTTATAAAGCTGGTCTTCGATACAATTTCTAAAAGCAAGCCTCCTTCGAGAGGTTTCTTTTTCACTTAATAATTAGTATCTTGTCCTAAATAGCAAATATTTGGGGTAGATTATGGCTATACAGCCTTGCAAGGAATGCGGTGCGCCAGTAAGTGATAAGGCAGAAACTTGCCCAATGTGTGGTGTAAAGCAAAAGAAGAAAACATCTAATTTGGCATTAATTTTTGCGGGCTTAGTTCTTATCTTTGTCTTCGTGGAGCTATTTAAAAGCGACCCTACTGATACAGATAATTCGGTGACGGCTAAAAAGGAAGAAAACAAAGCGGGCGTAATGCTATTTTATGTGCAAACTCAAATTAAGCAGAATGCCAAAGACCCCGATTCTGTACAGTTTAGAAATGAAAAAATAAACAACAATACCGATGTGGGTGCAGTGGCATGCGGGCAATACAATGCTAAAAACTCATTTGGCGCTTATGCTGGATATAAGGGTTTTGTGGCTGTGGAGAAAACACAGAAAGCATATTTTGAAAATGGCCCAAATGAAAACGAATTTGCAAAATACTGGAATAAATACTGTGTAGGGTAACTCCTATCTTAAATAAAACCGTCCTTATGGGCGGTTTTTTATTGCTTGAGGAAAAGTTATGGCAGCAGCATCCCTTGGTCGATTGACCCTAGATTTAGCAGTAAAACTCGGTTCATTTGAACGTAAGCGTCCGCTGAACCCCATGCCTATTTTTTAATTTGAGTTGGATTTCCAGCGATGTGGCAGTAATTCTTCAATCTGAGTCACTTTATGTGTCGGCAACCTTTTCAGCACATCACTTAAATAGGCATAGGGATCCAGCCCATTCAGCTTTGCTGACTGGATTAATGTCATAATATTGGCTGCTCGCTGACCGCTGCGCAGCGAACCTGCAAATAACCAGTTCTTACGTCCCAACGCCCAGGGGCGCATCTGGTTTTCCACCCAGTTATTGCAAATCGGTAGATTGCCATCATCCAGATAGCGGCTTAAGGCTGGCCAACGCTTCAGAGTGTAATTGATGGCCTTGGCGGTAGGAGAACTCGATGGCACTGTCAGATGATGTTGGTTGAGCCATTCATATAGTTGTTGCATCACTGGTTGACTATGCTGTTGTCGGTATTCGCGGCGGTCTTCCGCTGTACCATCGGTCTTTTTCCTGAGTTCTGCTTCTATCGCATACAGTTTCTGAATCAGCACTAAGGCCTGTTCAGCGACCTGACTTTTCCCAGTTACATGCAGTTCATGGAATTTACGACGTGCATGGGCCATGCAGCCCACCTCTATGACCTGGCCTGATTTAAAGCGTGCTTTATAACCACTGTAATCATCACAGACTAGATAGCCCTGCCAGCCTTTCAAGAACTCTGCAGCATGCTGGCCTGAACGACTATCCTGAAAGTCATAGATCACCGCCTGAACTGGATTGTACTGTGTGGTGGCATAGGCCCAGACATAACCTTTCTTCGGTTTTTTATCATTCTCACCCATCCGCATGATGGTGACTGGTGTTTCATCTGCATGCAGCACCTGCTGTTGTAGTACCACCTCTTTTAAGGCATTGGCCAGAGGTTCCAGTTCCACACCGCAGCGACCTATCCAGTCAGATAAAGTTGATCTAGAAAGTTCGATTCCCGCCCGCTGATAGATCAGACGTTGACGGTACAGCGGCAAATGATCGGCATACTTCGATACCAGCACATGGCTGAGCAATTCAGGTGAAGCAATGCCTTTATCAATCACATAGGCGGGCATCGCTTGCTGAGTCAGAGTGTCACACTGATCACAGACCCATTTACCACGCACATGCTGTTCCTTATAGAACTGTGCCGGTCTGAAATGCAGTTTTTCACTGATATCTTCGCCGATACGACGTAACTGGCAGCCACAACTGCATTGGGTTGATGCAGGTTCATGCTCAATACGGATGGTGTGTAGATGATCTGGCAGCAGTCGACGTTTAGGTTTGTTGACTGTGGCTTTCTGTGTCGCTGCATGGGTTTTATCTGCATTTAATCGTTCTAATTCCAGATCAACGGCTGCGATATCTTCTTCGACCGCCTCATCCCACAGATGGATTTGTTTTGCGGTGAGATGTTCGTTTTTACTGCCGAATTTATGCTGTTTAAACAGCGCCAGTTCATGCTCGTATTTTTGATTGAGAATAGAAAGATGCTGAACTTTAGAATCTAATTGCTGATTGGTGACTTCAAGATGTTGAACTTTGGCATCTAATTGTTGATTTGATACTTCCAGATGTTGAACTTGAGCATCTAATTGTTGTTTATCTTCTGCGAGTTGTTGATGCTGCATCGCCAACTGCCGGGTGAATTCCAGCAGTTGTTCATGGGTCAGTTGGCTTAAATCTGGCAGCGTATTCATGACCGCAGTATGCCTGAGGTCATGAGAAGAATGAAATAGAACGTTTGGAGGATGGCAGAATAGCCGAGCTTGGTTTAGAGCATCGTGACCACCTGCTGTCGTCCAATGCGCTGCCAAGGCAAACCCTGGATTAATGCCTGTAACTGTTCCGGGTTGAGAGCTACGCTTTCACCCTGGTGAACTTTAGCCCAGTGGAATTTTCCCTGTTCCAAACGCCGGGCACACAGCCAGATGCCCAGTCCATCATGTACCAGCACTTTCATGCGATGGCCACGTTTATTACAGAACAGGTAAGCACAATGCGGTTTAATGTAGCCAAAGGCTCTCACCACCTGAGCCATGACAGTATCCATCCCTGCTCGCATATCCAGAGGTTGGGTAGAAAGCCAGATTTCATCGATACGGATCATGTTGCCAGCACCTTGAGTAATTCTGCCAAGGCAGGTATTTCTGATACTTGCCATTTCAAGCCAATTTCTGCTTTTGAGTGGGGTAAAGTAATTTGAACTTTTAACATGTCAGTAGGAGTAGGATCTAATGGTGCAGAGCAAGATAAGGCAATAAATGCAGGTTTATTCGGTAGTGGTGAGCGATCACTCCCTGGCTTAGCATCAATTAAGCGAATCCATTTGGATACAAGATTTGTATTCAATCCATGTTGCAAAGCGACTGAAGCAATTGAAACGTCCGGTGCTTTACAAGCCTGAACGATCTGCTGTTTAAATTCAGCACTGTATGTTCTTCGTTTTTTCGCAAGAGATGCGATGGATGTCTGATGATTTGTAGTCATAAATTTAAGTCCCCACTTGTTTCTAAGTGGGGACTAAATTAAGGCTTATAGGATGAATTCAGAAGGTGTGTTCAGCGGACGCTTACATTTGAACAGGGTATGACGCAGGCAGAACGCAAGACAAAGCAAACCACTGATAACATGAGCAAGGCTTTTGGTGGATTCAAGGATCAGGTAGCGGATGCTTTGGGTGGCACCCAGCTGGGTTCACTTGTTGATTCTTTTAATACAAAAATTGGGTCTTTAAAAGGCGGGGTTCTTGTTGCCGGTGCAGCACTTTCAGGCATGACTGTGGGTGGTATAGCTACTGCTATTGGTGGATTAACCCACTTGGCGATTGAAACAGCTAAAGCGGATAGTCAGTTGCTAGTTCTGGCAAATCGAGCCAATACAAGTGTTAAAAGTTTTCAGATATTAGAATATGCATCCCAAGGTTTGGGTGTTTCCCAAGATCAACTTGGTTCTATTTTGGCTGATACCCAAGAAAAACTTGGCGAATTTAGCGCAACTCAAGGTGGCGGGGCTGCTGATTTCTTTGACGCACTAAAAAATAATACAAAACTATCTGAAGATCAGATCAAGTCATTCTCCAAAACACTTCAAGGCAAAGATGGTATTGAAGCCATTCAAATGCTTAACGATAAACTGGATGAGCTTGGCGTAACATCGCAAGAACGTCGGTTTGTATTTGAGAGCTTGGCATCAGATCTGGGCAACCTTGCACCACTATTTGCGGAAAATGGCCGGCTTCTAGATGACTACGGAAGGGCGCTGGAAGATGCGGGCATCCTCAAAACAGAAGAAGCTATCAAGCAGTCTCAACTTTTAGCAGCACAAACACAGGCTGTTAATCTGCAATTCCAGGGTTGGAAAAACCAACTGGTCTCAGGATTTATGCCCGCCATCGTGGATGTAGCAAATGCGATTTTCGGCACATCAAAAAACGGCATTCAACTTCAACAGGTTGGTGAGGGTATAGGCTCTGTACTTAGAAGTGTTACCAAAGTTGCTCTTGGAGTCTCGGCGGCTTTTAGTATTGCTGGCAAATTGATTGGTGGCGTAGCTGCTGCAATTGCTGCCCTTAAGGGTGAAAAGATCAATACCATCAATATTATGTTTGATGATATTACTGCCACTCTTGATGACTATGGAACTCGCATAAATTCATTAAGTGAATCTAGTTCCACTGCAAGTAAATCATCTAACAATCTAGTCAATGCTATTCTGGCTGTCAATTCAGCTTCTACCAAGTCGGCAAAAGGCATTGCTCTAGACACCAAGACGGCCGATGAAAACACTAAAGCTAAAGAAAAGCAGGCAAAAGCAGCTGAAAAGTTAGCGAAAGAACAAGCAAAGCTTAATGGTCTTGTTGGTGCTTCAGCATTAAATGGGCTGCGTATTAAATCTAGTGAATCCATTGCTGGTGGCAAAGTAAGAGGCTACACAGCGGAATTTGCCAAACTGGCTCAAGATGCTTTGGGTTCTCAGCTTAATCGTTTTACAGCTTTCAATGATAGCTATCACAAGGGAACTAACAGCAAGCATGCAATTGGTCAGGCATTTGACTTTACTGTTAAAGATGCGGGCGAGGCTAATGCTTCAATTAAGCGACTACAAGAAGTAGCCAAAAAATATGGCTTCACAATCAATGCTATCAATGAGTACGCAAAGCCATCCGCCCGATCTACTGGTGGGCACGTGCATGTCTCTGTTCTTGGTTACAAAGGAACAAGTGAGATGCTTAAGGATGCTCAAGCCGAATTGGGCATAATTGCATCTACAAATGAAGAGGCTAAACGAATCCATGATGAAAGACTCAGGGCGCAACAGTCTGTTGCAAGTCAATATTACAGTGAACTGCAAAAGTTAGAGTACGAAAACTCAGAATCCATCAAAGCAATCAATGTGGCTTATGCTGGTGATGATGCTGCCATTAAAAAATACCTAACTCTTCAACAATCCGCATACGAAAAAGATGTTGCTGAATATCAGGAGGCTCAGAAACAAAAAGAGCTGAGCGATAAAAAGCAACTGCTTGAAGCAAAACGTCACTGGATGTCTGCTGGCGATTATGCTGAGCAATACTACGCATTAGTTCGAGAGGAAATCCTTAACACAGCTGAATACTCACCAGAGATGAAAAATTCTCTGGTAAAGCAAGCCAATATTCAGCAAGGCATGGAACAAAATGCTGAGCGTGAAGGCGTGTGGGAAGACTACAAATCCATGATGGGTTTGGATAAATCACCCTATCAGCAAGATATGGATTTACTTGCTGAAGCACGCAAGCAAATGCTGATTACAGAGGAGGAATATCAGCAGCAAAGACTTCAAATGCAAATGGCGTATGGTGCTCAGTATGGTGCCGACTTTGCCGGCATGATGATGGGCCTTGTGGATTCCTCAAGTTCTGCTTATGCAATTCTTGGCGGTATTCAGAAGGGAGCAGCTTTATTCTCAACTGCTATGAATAGTTACACGGCTATTTCGGCAGCTTGGGCATCAGCACCTTTCCCCTACAACTTGCCGGCCGTTGCAATGGCTACAATGGAAACAGGGCTATTACAGGCAGCCGTTTCGGCCCTTACTCCAGTTGGTTATGCGGATGGAGGATTTACCGGTTACGGTGGCAAATATGAACCCGCTGGCATTGTCCATAAGGGAGAAGGTGTCTTAACTCAAGAGGAGATCGCCGCATTAGGCGGGCCTTCAGGATTCTACGCGCTTCGCCAATCTATTAAGAATGGTTTTGCGGATGGTGGTATAGCCTTGGATGCTCCAAAAGTCTTGAGTTTCGATAAAGGACAGGATGTTGGAAAATATATAGCTGAGGCGCGTGAAAGCAATTCTTCACCAAACGTCAACCTGAATCCAAACTTTGTCATCGTAGATGAGCGCGAAAAACTCGGGGATTACCTGTTTGGGCCAGATGGCAAGAAAGCCTTTGTGAAGTTCTTTAAGCAGAATCGACGGGAATTAGGATTTGCATAAGCTCACTTCGGTGGGCTTTATTTTTATCAATTTGAGGACAAAATGAAAATACAAACGTCATATGGTGAGGTGCACGTATTAACAAATTGCCCTCTATTAGATTCGACTGAAAGCCTGGAATGGCTGACTGAAGTGCATGAAAGCTTTGGTGGTGATGAAATCCGCCATCCTTTACGTGATGCTCCGCGTCAGATCCTGAATTTCAATTACACCCAGCTGCGTAAAGCCATGGGTGATCTATTTCATATGCTTTATGCCAATCTACGCAAACAATGGGGCATTCCGCTGCGCCAGGTAAAACGAGCCATTCCAGATATTGTTGATGATGATTACATTATTCTCGATGCAGCAGACACCATAGCCGACCTCAGAGTCGGTTTTGCTTTTATTGAGAGCAGTGAAGGTGCTCAGGTGGTCGAGATCATTGATCGTGGCCGCTACATCATTATCCAGGAAGAAATTCGGGACCCGGAAACAGATGAAGTGATTCAGGAACTCGAAACTGAATATCAGGATGGCTTTCGACTTGCTGAAAACATCACAGCGACCAATGCTGTGATTATGCCACTGCGGATCTGCATCATTGATGGTGATGCCTCAATCAATGCTGGTGGCTTTTGGTCAAATACTTCAATCGTTTTTCGGGTGCTGGCTGAGGATTTGCCAGAACATGAGGGTGACATGCCAGAGCAATACAAGGGCGAGGATATTTACTGGAAGCCCTTGCTGCTTGATGGCGACTCACTGGAAATGACACTGACCCAGCATCAGAACATTGTGGATGGTGCGGTGGGTGGTTTTCAGCCATATACCCATCACGAGAAGCCAAAATACTTAAAGCCTTTTAGATCATTACTAAAAACATGGTTCGAATACCATGAGTATAAACACTTTCTATTTCGCCGGTCCGGTCGTTCACGTGCTTTCTGGATGCCTTTGTATGAACAGCATCTCAATATTTTAAATACCGGGAATATTACTACCAGTCTGATTGTAGGAACCCAATATATTGTTGAGGCTAATCGTAAGCATATCGCAGTCAAACGCAAGGATGGAACCTGGTCAGCGCATGAAATTACTGGCCGAACAAGCGGTTCATTTGCGGTTTCACCGGCAATCAACGCCCAGCGAAAAGACATTAAGGGCATTTATTACCTGGGGCTGCATCGCCTTGATGCTGATCAGATCGAATTTCAATTTTTAGGTGCCGGAAAATCACAAGTCACCGTTCCAGTCGTGGAGATTGATAACTAATGGCACGTTCAGAACTTTATCAATTTACACATGGGAACAAGCAGTGGTATTTCACCAGTGCACGCAAAGCGATCATTCATAATGACATCACATATTACCCGGTGAAAGGCTTAAGCCGTGGAAATATCGAAGATGCAGATATTGATAAGTGCGAAGTCGAGCTGACTTTTCCGCATCCATATCCGCTATTCAATGAGGCAGATGACAGCTTTACCCAGGTGTTCTTAAATAAGATTTATCTGGAATCGGTGTATTTCACCCTGATTGAACTGGATGGATCTGAATCACTGGTGCTGTTTAAAGGCCGAGTGACTCAGCCAAAATTTGATGATCGCGACAATACAATGACGCTGGTCTGCTCGACTGCAGAAAGCTTTATGCGTCGCAAGATCTTGACCCGTAAATATCAACGTACCTGCCCAAATACAATTTATGACAAGTACTGCGGCCTTAATTTTAATGAATGGTCATTCGATGTAACAGTGACTGCGATCAATGGTCTTGATGTGACTTTTGCTGTCAATCCGACTCAAGTCAAAGATGCAGAGGGTAATCCGGTATTTGAACAGATCCCGGTACTCGACGAGCTGGATCAGCCTGTTTTGGATAGCCAGGGTAATCCCACTTTTGAAGATGGTGATCCAGTCATGGAAACCAAATCTTATCTGCCTGGCTGGCTGAATCGTGGTGTGCTGAAAAAAGAGGGTGTATTCACTTTCATTGTCGGCAATGGTGCAAATGGCAACATTCGTTTATATCGCCAGCATATCGGTCTGGAAGTTGGTGATGTGGTGCGAGTAGCACCTGGCTGTGATCAGTCGCTAAAAATGTGCCATGAAAAATTCAACAACCACAAGCGCTTTGGCGGTCATCCAAATATGCCGACCGAAAATCCGTTAGAAACTCAGCTGATTAAGTAGGATAAAAATGAATATTGATATTTTGCTGACTGGTTTTGATGCGACTCAGTTAGAGCATCTGGTTTCTTTGGCGCCACTAATATGGGTTGCTATTGGGATTGCAGCTCTATCTGTCGCGGTAGGTGTATATACCTTCCTTGAAATGAAAAAAATGCAGAAGAAAAACCGACCAAAGCCAAATCAGCTGGACGGTACAATTGCTGATGAAGGTACTTCATTTTGCGACATTGCAGGAAGCCCACACGTGCATGCAAACATCACGGATATCTGGGGTAAGACGACTTCACCGATTAAACAAAAAGGCGGTAAAAAATGAAGATTTATATGTCTGATATTCGGAAAGCAAAAATGTGCTCGGGCGGAACCCGGGCATTTTTTTTACGTCAAGGTTGGGATTGGCAGGATTTCTTAAAAAATGGTCGTGATGCTCAGGACTTTATTAATACAAAAGATGCAATGGCTTTGCAGGTGGTAGAGGTGGCGAGAAATGGGAAAAAGTAGTTCGCAGGTTGTTGGCTATCGTTACTACGCCAAATTCGCGGCTTTTATTGGCAATCGTATTGAAAAACTGATCGGAATCAATTTTGATAATCGAAAATGGGTTATTCATGATCCGTTAAAGCACCCACCAAATCTACTTCCCGTGCTAGAGAACAATCTTTTTGGTGAAAATGAAGGGGGAGTATCCGGGCAGATCGATATACATTTTGGCTACCCAGATCAGGAGCCGAATAGCACATACCAAAAGCATTTCCCTTTGGTTTCGGGTTATCCATATCAATCATACTTAGTCTTTCGTGGCCTTGGTGGAGTGAAGACAGACGGTGGATTAATTGGTGGTGTAATTGGATCACTGCAAGCACATCGACACGATTCTTTCTACCTCGGCAACTCAGGCTACATGAAAGAGATGCTGCTATGGGTGAAGCGCACGCGCGTTAGAAATGACGGGCGGGGGCAGTGGTACGCATCAACAGAGGCGAGACCGTGGGTTTGTGAGGTTCCGCAAACTATTTTTTTTCAAACTGAATCCGACTATATTGACTCACCGAGATACGTCTCGACAAAAGTAAACTCATTTGGAAGCAATGAGCAAGGGGTATACAACGATACAGCATACTATAACCCAGATAGGAAAAATACAGTATCAACAAGTTTTGCTGGAATGTTTGTTATTGGTGGCAGTTATGATGACAGAAATCTAAAAGTAACGATAAGTTTTGATTTAAGTGGCATCACAGGGCTTCACGAGGTAAAGGCCTCTTTCTTGGTTAGGGGTGAATCAGTGATCACATCTAATCTGGGGAACTGGCTCATATTTAATGTTTCCGAAGTTAAAAACAATGAAACAGCGGTTAGGAAGATTAGCGTTTCAGGTGTGATCGAAGCTGGTAGTGTTGTGGGTATAACAACTCAGTGCTTAAAGCCTGATCTTTCCCAAAACAATGTGTATGGTGTTAGCTATGAGTGTTTGAGTTTTTCACTATACAGGACGGACGGCAATTTCAAGGATGATACAGAAACTCCAGATATTAATCCAATTCATAAAATCCGTGAAATATTAACCGATGACACAGCTATGGCTAAGCCTGAAATTGATGTAAACGACATTAATTTTATGAAAGCCGCTGATAGAATTTGGGATGAAGGCTTGGGTGTATCATGGGCGATTGATGAAAAATCATGTATTGATGCTATCGAGGAGCTTTGCTATCACATTGAAGCTGGTATTCGCGTAAATCGCCAAACTGGTCTTTATGAAATGGTTTTATTCCGTGATGATTGGTTTGCTGAAAATGAAATTCATACTATTGCTGAAAACAAAATCAAAGATTTATCGCTTGAGGTCATGAATAGCGATGACATTGTGAATCAACTCAATGTCACATATTACGACCGCAAGCGCATCAAAAACTCAACTTTCTCAGTTTATGAAAACGGCTCAATCTTAACGATGGGTAAAGCGAATGCTGAGTCTATTGAATTTCCATATTTCATGAATATGCGAAATGCTGAAGTTGTAGCGAACTGGAAGTTGAAGCAGTTTTCCACTCCTGCATGGTCGGGCAGTTTTAGCACAGGCTGGAAAGAGGCGCGGAAATGGAATCGTTACGACTTAATCCGTTTGCCGTGGTCGAGCAAATGGAATGGCACGATTTTAGCTCGAATCATGAAAATCAATTTAGGCAACGGCACTGATAATACTGTGACGATTGATTTTGAGGAAGTGATTCCGTATTCAGGCGAAATGAATACCAGTATTGTGGTTGATGCTCTCGTTGAATCAGCACCACAGCCCCCACAGCCAAGCATTAACGCAGTATTCGAGGCTCCGCATTATCTAACCGTGCTTCGCGCTGGTCAGATAAATGTGGATTTGGAATTATCAAACAATCCAGATATTGGCTATGTAGCAGCAATTGCGGCAAAACCGCAAAATAATTCACTTAATGCTTTGTTGTTTACAGATGGTGGAATGGGTGAATTTGAGCAGGTTTCTCGGCTTGATTACTGCGATATTCTGCAGCTTGATCAGTCAATCATTGAAACTACATCATCATTTACAGTGGCTGGATCATTAACCCAGGTAGCAAACTCAAATAATTTAATTTTATTAAATGATGAACTAATGGGGTTTGTGAGTTTTGATAATGAAACGAAGGTTTTAACCGTGAAGCGTGGTGTGCTTGATACTGTGCCGAAAAAGCATAGTGGTGGGTCTTTATTTGTGTTTGATTTACCTGATGTTGCTTTTGATTCTACGCAATACTCTCAAAGTGAAATTGTTGAAGCGCAAGTTTTAACAACAACGCCAAGCGGGATTCAAGAGCTATCAGGAAATAGTCGGGCTATCGAGATTCGGTCACGCGCTATTCGACCATATCCGCCAGCAAATGTGAAAATTAATGATGCTTACTATCCAGAAACAATCATTGTAACCAATGATATTGTTCTGACGTGGGTTGATCGAAATCGTTTGCAGCAAACAGGTGGTACGCCATTGGGTTTCTTTGATGGGGGCGTGACGGTTGAGCAAGGTGTTAATTATTCTTATGAGCTTGCTTCTGAGGATGTTGTTTTGGACAGCGCAAGCGCAATAACTGGCAATACAGCAACCATTCTGTCCAGCGTGTTAATTCCAAATAAGCCACATACATTGAAATTATGGTCTGTGCGTGATGGGTATGATTCTTATCAGGTTTTTGAACATAGCTTTTTTGCTGAGTCAGTAAGCTTGGTTTTGACTGCATCGACAGACGGCTCAAGCGTCACAGGAAATACTGTGCCAGTAGCTAACATTTCTGTAAATGTTGACGAGTCACTTAGCGCAAATATGAAGTTTGATGGTTCTGCAATTTCAGGAAAAGCTGAGGCAGGCGCAACAATTACAATCGAAATTCAGGAGTAAGTTATGGCGATTTATACAGGTGTTGCAGATGCAAACGGTGATTTTAATATCCCGTTTTCCACAAACTACACAGGCGGTCAAAAGGTTACTGTGACCGCTGAAAAAGATAGCGCAACAAAATCTATTGAGTTGTATGCACCATCGGAAGTTGCTGGCGGTGGTGCAATTCAGTTTAGTGGCAGCTTGGTTGATTTTCCATTAGCAATTGGAGATGTAACGCTTGGTGATGGTATAACAGGCATTATTCAGCACTCAGCGCTTCGCCGCCATGACGACACATCTGCTAGATCAATTGGTCACTATGCAACTGGATTAACAATAGTCGGGGATGTAACTCGAATCAATCAGTATGCTTTTGCAGATTGGCGAAATGCTAAATTCTTAAACTTACCTGCAACACTATCATATATTAATGCTTGGTCGTTTGAAAATTGGCGAATGGCTGATTTTTTAGTTCTGCCAGAAGGCGTTGAAACTATTGCTGATAGCGCATTTAGATATTGGCAAGCTGCCACCTACTTAGATATACCATCAACAATTTTGAGCATTGGGAATACCTCGTTTGGAAATTGGCTTGCATGCACTGAAGTGACTTGCAGAGCAATAACACCACCAACCATATCATCATCAACTTTTCAAAACCTAAATGCATCATGTGTTTTTAAAGTCCCTGCTGCATCTGTTGCAGCATATCAAGCAGCGCCAAACTGGTCTGCTTTCGCTGCTAGAATTCAGGCGATTTAACAATCGAAGTGTAAAAATTTAAATTGAAGCAAGCGTCTGAAAGGGCGTTTTTTTATTACCAAAATTTAGGGGGCACAATGTCAAATGACTACTCATCTGACCCACCAGTAGAGCCGAAAGGCTCTTTTTTAATGCCAATTTTATAGGGGAATGTATGACTAAAGGGGATGTATATGGACTTTCTTAGTCAAGTATTGGAAAGCATAAAGAACCATTCACACATCCTTTTTACAGGTGTGCTGGGCGCAACCTTTGGCTTTCTATTAAGCAAGGAGCCAGCCCGGGATCGCTGGATAGGATTCTTCGCAGGCTTCATTTTATGTGTGGTCTTTGCTGAGCCAGCAAGCTTATTTCTTGCAAATGGCAAGTACCCTGAGCTGTTTGGTTTTGTCTTAGGTGCTGCTGGTAAGAGTACAGCTGAAGCATTATTAAGTTTGACTCGATCAAGACTTCTTGGTTTAGTCAAAAAGGAGAATGAAGATGCTGCTAATCATAAGTAAGACGGCATTGGTATTGTTTCTGGTTTCGTTTGCAATCATGGTATTTCACCCAAAAATTAAATTACCAAAGCACATCGATTTTCTTTTGATGCTGTCAATTATTTTTGGGGTAGCACTCTTTGTAAAAGATGAGTATTCGCCCAGTCCAGCTGGAACCCTTTTTTTCACCACAGTAAGTATTTTATTCGCACTCTTTACCCGACAACTCTATATTTGGGGTAAGGGTGGTGCACGTCCTAAATTTTTTAATACGGATAAAGATGATGAACACCACTCAAATTAAAAAACTCCAAAAGTCAGTCGGTGTGCATGATGACGGCATTATTGGTCGTGGCACCTTGACTGCAGTATTTAAAAAACTAGGTGCCAGTCAAGCGCGTGCTGAAGAACTTGGTCTGGCTGCCAATATTCACATGCGGACCTATGGCATCCTGGATAACTCGCTTCGCTTTATTCACTTCCTTGCACAACTTGCACATGAGTCGGGCAACTTTCGCTATATGGAAGAAATTGCATCTGGTGCCGCGTACGAAGGCCGAAAGGATTTAGGTAACACACAACCGGGCGATGGAAAGCGATATAAAGGCCGTGGACCAATTCAATTAACTGGTCGCACAAACTATCGCAAGTACGGTCAGCAGCTTGGCACTGACTTTGAGAACAACCCTGCGATTGTAGCGATTCCAAGCATTGGTTTAATGGTCGCTTGCAAGTTCTGGTCTGACAATGGCTTGAATGCTTTAGCCGATAAAGATGATGTGTTGGCTATTACGCGCCGGATCAATGGCGGTACTAATGGTTTTGCAGATCGCAAAGCTCATCTGGCTAAGTTGAGGGGCTGGATATGATAAAAGCCTTCATCGCTAAATTTTACGAAGCTGTCATTATATTTTTGGCGGCTTTTTTATTACTTGCGCTCATTGGATTTGGAGTTCAGACATGGCGTGCATCAACTTGGCAGAAGTATTACGACACTCTCGATGCTAAATATCAAACTGATTTAGCCAAGGCTGAGGCATTAACTGAAAAAGCAAAAGCGGATGCCCTTGCTAAAGAAAAACAATGGTCTGAAAAGCTATTAAATGCGGAGATCCAACATCGTGAAGATATCAAACACATCATTGCTGATAGCAATAGCGCTAAGTCCGCTATTGATCGGCTGTCAAAGCAAATCGATACAGCCTCAAGTCGTATGTCCACAGCTACCCGAGAAACCATCATTGAGTACGCCAGTGCCAGCGGTGTCGTACTCGAAAAATGCGTCAATGAATATCGAACAGTGGCGCAACGAGCTGATGAACACGCAGCTGATGCAAAACGATTAGGTGATGCATGGCCCTCTAAGTGAGGGCTTTAGCCACATTTACTTATTTACCGCCCAACCCGGATCCTTCTTAAAAACACTTCCTTTCTGAATCGTGTGCAATATATAAAAGTAGAGCCAGTCTTTCATTTTTATTCTCCTTTTTTAAGGCAAAATAGATGATATAATAGACGCTTGCAAGTAGTTGTTTTCCTGTGGATAACTTTGCATTTACTCCAAATTTACGCCAATTAACTATAAGTATATAATTTAATTAATTTTTCCATACTTTGACATCGTAGAGGTCTCCAGTTCGAGTCTGGATATACCTACCAGGATTCAAAAACTAATGTTATAAGGGTTTTAAGCGAAAACAGTAGCTTAAAACCCTTTTTTTATACCTACAATAAAAAGTATCTTTATCCGCGTTATCCTTAAAATCGCTGCTTTTTACCGATTATACAGCTTAATTTACGTCAAGGTTACGACAAGAATTTTGGAAAGTACGTCATGAAATTAACTGAGCCAAGAATAAGAAAGTACATTGAATCTTTTGATAATAAAATAATGCTATGAATAAGGTCAGATCATTCTGTTATATGGACATTTCGGTTTGCACTTAAAACTGCAATGTGATGGGGGAAATGGGTATAAAGATAAAAAATATTTACGATAGAAATGTTCATCTGCCAAAGACTAAAAATGGTGATGCACTTAATATGCCGTTAACTATAAAGGCTATAGAGCTTCTGGATTTGATTCAATATGACGGACTTAATATTAATCCCTCAAAAAGAGAATTCATTTAAGTTGATATGGAAACGTAGAAAGCAAAAGGCAGGGCTTCCAGATATTCATTTTTATGACACGCGACATAAAGCACTCAACCCTTTGTGAATAAATAGAAATTATCGATTGATGTGCTGGCCCTGATCACTGGGCGTATATCAAAGTGCTGGCAAATACTTACTACACCCGGGATCGAAGATATTGCTGACATGTTAGAGGCTGCATACGAAAAGCCTTATTCAGTTAATGGGGTAGGGTGAGTAGTGAGGCTGAGGATTTTTGTGTGATATGAGATTGTTAATCTTCAGTTATCGTAAAGTGATGTCTCATTAAGTCAGTATTATTTGCATCATTTATTATAGAAATTAATACATCATATATAGCAGTTAGCTCATCTAGACTATGGAAAGCGCTCTTTCTGTTTATACGCTTACACATATCAAAAATATCTTCTTGGACTTCTTCAGCATGGTTAATTTTTTCTTTAGTGAGTGTAATTAACTTTCGAATATCACCTTCTATTACTTCGCTATTCTGATCGAGTGATTTGATAGACCCTTCCGACAATTTCAATATTTTTTTAAAATTATTTATTTTTAATGCGTTTTTATCTAAAGCTATGAGTGACATATTAAGGGATTGTATCTTAAATTCAAATTTTCTTTGTTCATCTGCACGATCTTCCTGTTTTTTGCAATTTTTATCTGTTCAATTATTTGTCTATAACCAAAAATTGCAAGACTTAGCGCTAATATGCCTATCAGAATCTGAATCTGTCCTGAATTGCTCTCAGCCCATGTCGAAAAACTAACTAAATAATTCAGCATAAAATAAGTCCTTATTGTAAATTAATCAGCATTCTACCCAAATTTAATTAGAAGATTCTTATTAATTAAACCAACATACTGGCATTATCTAAAGCCTATTAAACCAATAGAACCATTTTTTTTATTTGAATTACGGTCGATACATTTCCAGTGTTTGTAAAGGTAATTAAAAAAATGCACATAATTTAAACTGAACAAAGAGTAGAAAGGTGACTATTATTTAGGTTGTCTTAAGCCTTTAGGATTAACTATCAATTTATCAGGTGCAGATCATAAATTTCGATAGGGAATAGCAGATCTGTTTCAATTCGCTTTTTAACCCATACTTATGGAAATTACGGCCATTGATAATTTATTTTCATGATACCCAACATGTAGATAAAAATTGATGGCAAAAAACCGAATTAAGCACACATTAAGTTTATAGGTGAATTTGTCTGATTTTTAATTTAAGTAATTGAATTATAATGATTAAATTATAATTTTTGGTAAAATTAAGCAAAATCTGCAAATTAACCTTCTAATGCACAAATCGCATGGTTTGGCAATGTGCCGATTCGAAAAAAGGTTCATTTTCACGTAGAATACTGCTGTCGGTGAATCACGCTGACAATTTTTATGAATTTTTCAGGCAAAGTTGAATATGTATTGATATTCCTTTGACTGAGGTGCAACCAGCACCACTACTTTCAAAGTTTATTTAAGTAACCGGTTCGCTGAAATTAGGCCAAAAGCCTGATGATCAGAAACTCAATCCAAAGCAAGGGGCTATATATGGCTGGTGGAAAGTCAACAATCATTTACACACTGACCGACGAGGCGCCATTATTGGCGACTTACTCTCTACTGCCGATCATTGAGACCTTTACTAAGCCGGCGGGCGTTGAGATTGTTAAGACAGACATCTCTGTAGCCGCACGCGTACTTGCAGAATTCGCAGACTATCTAAGCGATGAGCAGAAAGTTTCAGATAACCTGGCAGAATTAGGTCGTCTTACTCAGGACCCAGATACTAATATCATTAAACTCCCTAATATTAGTGCGTCTGTTGCTCAGTTGACGTCATGCATTAAAGAACTTCAGTCTAAGGGCTATGCACTGCCTGATTATCCGGAAAATCCGACTACTGAAGAAGAAAAAGCAATTAAAGCGCGTTATAGCAAGTGCCTAGGTTCAGCAGTGAACCCAGTACTTCGTGAAGGTAACTCTGACCGTCGTGCGCCGACAGCAGTGAAAAACTACGCGAAAAAACACCCACATTCTATGGGTGAATGGAAACCTTGGTCACAAACTCACGTTTCTCACATGCAAGAAGGCGACTTCTACCATGGCGAAAAGTCTATGACTTTAGACCGTGCACGTAATGTGAAAATGGAACTGATCACCAAGTCTGGTGAAACTATCGTTCTTAAGCCAAAAGTTGCGCTTCAAGACGGCGAAATCATCGACTCAATGTTCATGAGCAAAAAAGCCCTTTGCGACTTCTATGAAAAAGAATTAGAAGATTGTAAAGAAGCTGGCATCCTGTTCTCTTTACACGTTAAAGCGACCATGATGAAAGTGTCACACCCGATCGTATTCGGTCACTGTGTGCGTATTTACTACAAAGATGCGTTTGAGAAACACGGTAAACTGTTCGACGAGCTAGGCATTAACGTAAATAACGGTATGGCTGGTCTTTACGAAAAAATCGAATCTTTACCAACTTCTTTACGCGAAGAAATCATTGAAGATCTTCATGCATGTCAAGAACACCGTCCAGCACTTGCGATGGTTGATTCTGCAAAAGGTATTACCAACTTCCATTCTCCAAACGACGTGATTGTAGATGCTTCTATGCCTGCAATGATCCGTACTGGCGGTAAAATGTGGGGTGCTGACGGTAAACCTTACGACTGTAAAGCAGTTATGCCTGAATCTACATTCGCACGTATTTATCAGGAAATGATCAACTTCTGTAAATGGAATGGTAACTTCGACCCACGTACTATGGGTACAGTTCCTAACGTTGGTCTGATGGCTCAAAAAGCTGAAGAATACGGTTCTCACGACAAGACTTTCGAAATTCCAGAAGCGGGTGTTGCGAACATCACTGACCTTGAAACTGGTGAAGTGTTGATGTCTCAAAACGTGGAAGAAGGTGATATCTGGCGTATGTGCCAGGTGAAAGACGCACCGATCCGCGACTGGGTGAAACTGGCTGTAACTCGTGCACGTAACTCTGGCATGCCAGCAATCTTCTGGCTTGACCCGTACCGTCCACACGAAAACGAACTGATCAAAAAAGTTCAAACTTACCTGAAAGATCACGATACTGAAGGCTTGGACATCCAAATCATGTCTCAGGTACGTGCGATGCGTTATACACTTGAACGTGTTGCTCGTGGCCTAGATACCATTTCAGTAACAGGTAACATCCTGCGTGACTACCTGACTGACCTGTTCCCAATCATGGAGCTTGGTACTTCTGCGAAAATGCTGTCTATCGTGCCTCTAATGGCAGGTGGCGGTATGTACGAAACTGGTGCTGGTGGTTCTGCGCCTAAACACGTACAACAATTGGTAGAAGAAAACCACTTACGTTGGGATTCTCTAGGTGAGTTCTTGGCATTGGCTGTTTCTCTGGAAGAAATGGGTATTAAAGAAAACAATGCACGTGCGAAACTGCTCGCGAAAACACTGGATGCTGCGACTGGTAAATTGCTTGACAATGACAAGTCTCCATCACGTCGTACTGGCGAGCTAGACAACCGTGGCAGCCACTTCTACCTGGCTAAATTCTGGGCTGAAGAACTTGTAGCGCAAGACGAAGATGCAGAATTGAAAGCGAAATTTGCACCGATCGCTCAGTCTCTTGCTGAAAATGAAGAGAAGATCGTAAGCGAATTGAATGCAGTTCAAGGCCAATCTGTAGATATCGGTGGTTACTATGCGGTTGATCCTGCAAAAGTAAATGCTGTAATGCGTCCAAGTGCTACATTGAACCAAATCATTGAATCACTAAACGCTTAATCAGGCTGTACTAGCTTTAAAGCTCGTAAAGTGAATAAAACCGGTGCTTAGGCGCCGGTTTTTTATTGTTTTTAGATATACATTTAGATAAGAAATGAAGAAATGAGATTTCAGTTAAGTTTCTGATCTATCGTCATTTGATTGAATAATCGAAATGATTAAAAAATAATTCTGAACTTGTTATATTGATTTAAAGTATAAGCGCTATATTAAAAAAAGGTTTTATTGACCTGGGTAGGGTAGAGCCATGAGTAATCAGATATTCATACAGCAGACTTTTGATGGTCCGGTGGATATTGTTGGCGATATTCATGGTGAGATTGATGCGCTACAACAATTGTTAGAAGTATTGGGCTACGATCTGCAAGGTCGTCATCCTGAACAGCGTAAACTGATTTTTGTCGGAGATCTGTGTGATCGTGGACCAGACAGTATCGCTGTCATCAGACAGGTTAAAACCTTAATAGAAAATGGCAATGCGCAATGCATTCTGGGTAATCATGAAATCAACTTGTTAACCGATACGCTACGGGAAGGCAATGGCTGGTTTTTTGGTTCACCGCATCAGGATGATCTCAAAACTTTTGATTCAGTTCAGGCTTCAATTCAGGATCGTGCATGGATTCTAGAATTTCTAAACAGCCTGCCTTTGGCTCTAGATGCACCCCATTTAAGAATTGTGCATGCTTGCTGGGATACGCAGGCAATTCAACAATTGAAATCTGTTCCTTTTAATTCAATCAGACAGGCTTATGATTATTTTGTCCTGAAAAATGAGCTTGAGTTACAGACTTTAGGCTTTGATGAATATATCCAGAGTGAACAGCAGCAATATCAGGGACAATTCAAGGATCCAGCAGCCAGTATTCCCTTATTAAAATATATCGCTGAAAAAGAGTTACGCGACCAGATGCAAAATCCGATTCGTACCTTAAGCTCAGGCGCAGAAAAAATTGCACAACGTCCAGTCTATGCAGGGGGGCGCTGGCGTATGATTGACCGTTTGCCATGGTGGGAGCGTTATACAGATAGGATACCTGTGGTGATTGGCCATTATTGGAGAAACTTTAAAACCACCGAAGAAAAATCCGGTCTGTTTAAGCATATTGATGCCTTGCAATGGTTTGGTCAGCAGCAGAATGTATTTTGTGTCGACTATTCAGTGGGTAGGCGTTATCGCGATCGTCAGCAACAGGCTGAGTTTGCCCATCATCTCGGGGCTTTAAGATGGCCTGAAAATCTGGTGATTTTTGAAGATGGCCAGCAGTATTTCACTCAAAAAATGACGTAAAAAAAGCAGCCACGAAGACTGCTTTTTTATTGAAATTAGCGGATTATTCCACTTCTACAATTTCAAAATCGTGAGTAATTTCGACCCCACCGTCAGATAGCATTTTACTGGCAGAACAGTATTTCTCAGCAGAAAGTTCTACGGCTTTAGCGACCTGTTTCTCTTTGATGCCTTTACCGCTGACCACAAAGTGTAGATGGATTTTGGTAAATACCGCAGGAATTGTATCGGCACGTTCTGCTTTTAATTCACAGCGAACATCAGTAATCTCCTGACGTGCTTTCTTTAAAATTGTCACAATGTCAAAAGAAGCACAACCGCCCAGACCGGTTAAAATCAGTTCCATTGGGCGAGGACCACGGTTTTCACCGCCATATTCAGGTGAACCATCCATGATGATACTGTGACCACTTTGAGTTTTTGCTTCAAAAGCAACATTCTCTAGCCAATGAACACTCGTTTGCATTGCAACTACCTAAAAAAAGCTATAAATTTACGAAGTAACTGTACACTAACATAAATTGGGTTGATAAGGAATTTCAATCCCACTGTGTGACAAGTTCACATTAGGTCTTGTGCGATCTATAAATTATCCATATTCGGAACTGTAAGCATGACTTCAAACTTTTCACAATTAAGCACAGACGCACTTTCGCCGGGGCAACTACCTGAATCAGTGAAGGCGTTATTAAAACGTGCATATATCAATCGCTATCCAAAACGTACCACGATCGTGGATGCAGGATCAGAATCTAAATCTCTGTATTTAATTCTGAAGGGGTCTGTGTCTATCATTCTTCGTGAAGATGATGAACGTGAGATTGTGGTAGCTTATTTAAATGCGGGAGACTTCTTTGGGGAAATGGGTCTTTTCGAAGCAAATCCACAGCGTACTGCAGAAGTGCGTACTCGTGATGTCTGTGAAATTGCTGAAATTACCTATGAAAACTTTCATGAAATTAGCAAACAATATCCAGACCTTAGCTATGCAGTTTTTGCCCAGCTGGTTCGCCGTCTGAAAAATACCACACGTAAAGTGACTGACCTGGCATTTATCGATGTGTCTGGTCGTATTGCACGTTGTCTGATTGACCTGTCATCTCAGCCAGAAGCGATGATCTTGCCAAATGGTCGTCAGATCCGTATTACCCGTCAGGAAATTGGCCGTATTGTTGGGTGTTCACGTGAAATGGTCGGTCGTGTTCTAAAAACTCTAGAAGAACAGGGCATGATTGAAACCGATGGTAAGGCGATTCTGATTTTTGATGCATCGCTGGAAGAACCTGAAGCAGTGGGTGCTGGCGAGTTCGAAGACGAATAAGCCAAAAGCACGATAAAAAGCAAATCTTCGGGTTTGCTTTTTTTATTCCTGTTTAAAAATTTCAGCCTGATTCAGAACATAACAAATTGGCACAAGCTTGTTAGAAAAGATGATTTAAGTCCGTCTTATAATTCCGATAGGCTATAGCACACTTGCTCTTGATAAATAACAGATAAACTTAAAGGACATTTTTATGCAATTCAGACCATTGGCGGATACGGGAATCTTAGTGCCAGAAATCTGTTTGGGCACCATGACTTTTGGTGAGCAGAATACTCAGGAAGAGGCTTTTCAGCAATTAGACTATGCCTTGGAGCAAGGTTTATATTTCTGGGATACCGCAGAAATGTATCCAGTGCCACCCAAGCCGGAAACCCAAGGTGCAACTGAACGCATCATTGGTAACTGGATTGCTTCACGGGGTGGTCGTGACAAACTGTTTTTAGCTTCGAAAATTGCGGGTCCGTCACAAGGTGGGAGCCATATCCGTGATGGTCAGACCCGGTTTGTGGCTTCGGAAATTACATCAGCAATTGATAATTCATTGTCGCGTTTGCAAACTGATTATATCGATCTGTACCAATTGCACTGGCCACAGCGTGCGACCAATTTCTTTGGCAAGTTGGGTTATGGCAATGCAGAAGCTGCAGATGATCGTGCCGTAACGAATCTGGAAGAAACCCTGACTGCTTTGCATGACGAAATTAAGAAAGGTCGTATCCGTTATATTGGCTTGTCCAATGAAACCCCTTGGGGCACCATGAAGTTCCTGCATCTGGCAGAGAAATTGGGACTTTCTAAATTTGTTAGCGTGCAAAATCCGTATAGCTTGCTGAATCGGACTTATGAAATTGGTATGTCGGAAATTGCCAAATACGAAGGTATAGGTTTGCTGGCTTATTCTCCACTGGCATTCGGTTATCTGACTGGTAAATTCCGCAATGGTGCACGTCCAGCCAATGCACGTGTGACTTTATTTTCACGTTTTAGCCGTTATAGCAATCCGGAAAGCGAGTGGGCCGTCGAGCAGTATGCACAACTGGCTGAGCAGCATGGCCTGACCTTAACCCAGTTGTCACTGGCTTTCATTAAACAGCAGTTCTTCGTGACCAGTACTATTATTGGTGCGACCAACTTGGATCAGCTCAAGGAAAACATTCAGGCGTTTGACGTGAATCTTTCTGAAGAAGTCTTGCAGGGCATTGAAACCATTCACCGTCAGCAACCCAATCCGGCACCATAATTGTTCAAGTGTTCTCTTTAAATGCCCTTCAAGTGAGGGCATTTTTGTTTCAATAAAGGATCAAATTTAATGATAAACAACATAGCGAGAAAAGGATAAAGGCAGCATAATCAAAACAAGATTCATCAATAGGATTTAATAAAAATGAATAATGAAACGGATATTTCTAAATCCCAAGTATTAGCCAAAGCTATATTCAACTTAGCTGAACAGTTGCAATTGCAAGAATCCGAGCTTGCATTAGTTCTGGATCTATCTGAAGCAGAATTATCGTCAATCATAAATCAAAAAGAATTAGAACCAGATACTAGCGCAGGTAAAAGAGCAATAACTTTAATCAATATCTATCAAGCGTTATTTGGTCTGAATGGTGGGGATCTGAGCTGGATGCGCCAGTTTATCAATTCACCTAACAAGCTTTTGGATCAGCAAATACCAAGATCCTTGATGCAAACAGAATATGGTTTGAGTGCAGTATTGCGATTACTAGGACGCTTGCAACCGCACTAAAGGTCTTTCTCTATTTTCTACCCATCCGAAAAATAGCAGAGTAAATTAAATCAGATATTCATTATTGATCTTCACTTTAAAAATTCTACTTTCGCTCACTTGAAATATTTTCATTGAATACCAATATTAATACTGATAACTCTGTCTTTTATTTAATTAAATTTTTGAAAAATATATAAAAAATTATTTGAAATTTTATTTCCAGCACCCATATATCCATCAAGTAGAAAATTTGTTGTGAGGAATAACAAGAATGCGTTTTGAGAAATTTACCAATCGCTTACAGCAAACCCTTTCCGATGCGCAATCTCTGGCAATGAGCAAGGATCATGCTGCCATTGAAGGGATTCACATCTTGTCCACCTTGATGGAAGAAGCATCGAATGTGAGCTTGCTGCAACAGGCAGGAGCGAACCTGCGTGACCTGCAAAGCAAAGTACAAACTGCGCTGAACAATGTAGCTACGCTCGGTAATCCCTCTGCCGATATCAATATCAGTCAGGAAGCAGCCAAAGCCCTGCATCTAGCGGACAGTTATGCACAAAAAGCAGGAGATGAGTTCCTGTCCACTGACTGGGTATTACTGGCACTTGCAGAAACGGGTGCCACCAAAACCTTATTAAATAGTGTTGGCGTAAAAACTGAAACTTTACGACAGGTCATTAATCAAATTCGAGGCGATGAAAAAGTCATGAGCAATAATCATGAAGATCAACGGGACTCACTGAATAAATATACGATTGATTTAACTGAACGTGCCATGGCTGGCAAACTGGACCCGGTGATTGGTCGTGATGATGAAATCCGTCGTACAATTCAGGTGCTGTCACGCCGTACCAAAAACAACCCGGTACTGATCGGTGAGCCAGGTGTCGGTAAAACTGCGATTGTCGAAGGTCTGGCACAACGTATTGTTAACGGTGAAGTTCCTGAAGGCTTGAAAGGCAAACGTGTATTATCACTGGACTTAGGTTCATTGCTGGCAGGTGCCAAATATCGTGGTGAGTTCGAAGAACGTCTGAAAGCCGTTCTGAAAGATCTGGCTAAACATGAAGGCGAAATCATCCTGTTCATTGACGAGCTGCATACATTGGTCGGTGCCGGTAAAGGCGATGGCGCCATGGATGCGGGTAACATGCTGAAACCTGCATTAGCGCGCGGTGAACTACGCTGTGTCGGTGCAACGACTCTGGATGAATATCGTCAGTACATTGAAAAAGATGCAGCTTTAGAGCGTCGTTTCCAGAAAGTGCTGGTGGATGAACCAAGCGTGGAAGATACCATTGCGATTCTGCGTGGTCTGAAAGATCGTTATGCAACTCACCATGGTGTGCAGATTCTGGATTCTGCAATCATTGCTGCGGCGAAAATGTCGCATCGTTACATCACAGATCGTCAATTGCCGGATAAAGCCATTGACCTGATTGATGAAGCAGCATCTCGTATCAAAATGGAGCTGGATTCTAAACCTGAAGCGCTGGATAAACTCGAACGTCGTCTGATTCAGCTGAAGATGCAGCTTGAAGCGGTGAAAAAAGATGCAGACTCTGGTGCACAAGGCGAAGTGAAACATCTGGAAGAGCAGATTGCCACTGTAGAGAAAGAGTACAGCGAACTGGAAGAAATCTGGCGTGCCGATAAAGCGCTGGTAGCAGGCAACAAAGATATTCAGGTGAAACTGGATCAGGCTCGCATTGCGCTGGAAAAAGCCCAGCGTGAAGGTGATCTGGCTGAAGCAGCACGTTATCAATACGGTGTGATTCCTGAACTGCAAAAACAGTTGGAACGTATTGAAGCGGCTGAAGAAAGTGAAGCACCAAAACTGTTACGTGACAAAGTCACTGACAATGAGATCGCTGAAGTAGTCAGTGCTGCGACCGGTATTCCTGTGGCGAAAATGCTGCAAGGTGAGCGTGACAAACTGCTGCATATGGAAAACTTCCTACATAACCGTGTTGTTGGGCAGGAAGAAGCCGTAGTGGCTGTGTCTAACGCTGTGCGCCGTTCACGTGCTGGCTTGTCAGATCCAAATCGTCCAAGCGGTTCATTCCTGTTCTTAGGCCCAACAGGTGTGGGTAAAACAGAATTGACTAAAGCTTTGGCGAACTTCCTGTTCGACAGTGACGATGCCATGATCCGAATCGACATGTCCGAATTTATGGAAAAACATTCGGTGAGCCGCTTGGTCGGTGCACCTCCGGGCTATGTCGGTTATGAAGAAGGTGGTGTGCTGACTGAAGCGGTGCGCCGTAAACCATATAGCGTGGTGTTATTCGATGAGGTCGAAAAAGCGCATCCGGATGTATTTAACATTCTGCTGCAAGTGCTAGATGATGGTCGTTTGACTGACTCGCAAGGTCGTGTGGTGGACTTTAAAAATACCGTGATTGTGATGACTTCGAACCTGGGTTCACAGGATGTCCGTGAACTGGGCGATAAAGCAACTCGTGAAGAAGTCCGTACAGTGGTGATGAATGCGGTATCGGAACATTTCCGTCCAGAGTTTATCAACCGTATTGATGAGCTAGTGGTGTTCCATGCACTGGAAAAAGACCAGATCCGTGGTATTGCCGATATCCAGTTGAACCGCTTGCGTCAACGTCTGGCAGAACGCGATATGCGTCTGTCTGTGGATGACAGTGCTTTCGATCAGTTAATCGAAGCTGGTTTCGATCCGTTGTATGGTGCGCGTCCATTAAAACGTGCGATCCAGCAACGTATTGAAAATGGTTTGGCACAAAGCATCCTGGCAGGTGAGTTTGGCCCTGGTGATACCATCGTCGTTCGTGGTGAAAGTGGCGAGCTGGTCTTTGAAAAAATGAAACTCAGCTAATAGAAGTTCTCTTCGCAACAAAAAAACCCAGCCTAGGCTGGGTTTTTCTTTATCTTATATTCACACCTTACATTTTTGGATGAGTAATTTTCCAGGCACGGTGAATTTTCTGGTTACGCTTGAAGTCTGGACCAATGGTTTCATGCGTGATTTCTTCCAAGTCATATAAACCTTCAATCATTTCATCCATTTCGAAACCACGGTAGTTGTTCGAGAAATACAACGTACCGTCAGTGGTTAAACGGTTCATGGCACGTTTCAATAAAGAGACGTGGTCACGCTGAACGTCGAAAGTCCCGTAGAATTTTTTCGAGTTAGAGAATGTCGGTGGATCGATAAAGATCAGGTCATATTGTTCATGACCTTCTTTCAGCCATTCAAAACAGTCAGATGCAAAGAATTGATGTTGTTGATCGGCATGGTCTACAGTCAGGCCGTTTAGAACAAAGTTCTCTTTTGACCAGTTCAAATAAGTATTAGATAAATCGACACTGGTGGTACTCGCTGCACCGCCTAAAGCTGCATGTAAGCTCGCGGTAGAGGTATAGCTGTACAGATTCAGGAAGTGCTTGCCTTTGGCTTCTTTGGCAATACGCAAACGTATCTGACGGTGATCCAGGAACAAACCGGTATCCAGATAGTCGGTCAGGTTGACCAGAATCTTGGCTTGGCCTTCCTGGACGATAAAACGTTTAGATGCTGTACTTTGTTTGGTGTACTGGTTTTTACCTTCCTGACGGGCACGCGTCTTGATAAAGATCGCATCACGGCCCAAACCGGTCACGGCACGAATTGCCTGTAGAGCCAGGTTAAAACGTTTTTTTGCTTTTTCAGGATCGATTTTTTTCGGTGGTGCATATTCCTGAACATGCAGACGTTCGCCGTATAGATCAACTGCTACATTAAAGTCCGGCAGGTCGGCATCATACAAACGCAGGCAGTGAATATTTTCTTTTACCGCCCATTTTTTCAGGGTTTGCATATTCTTGGTCAGACGGTTAGCAAATTCCATCGCACCTTCAATCGGCTCGAATTGTTGCGGCTGCCAGCTTTCCAGGAAAGGACGTGTGACTGCTGCCGGTTTTACTGTACCAAAACGGATATAGATTGGCAGTTTACCGTTCATCAAACGCAGAATTTGCGGGTCATTGAACGCCAAGACATCGGCCTGTTCCACCTGAGCAGCAATGACTGCCGCTTTCTGATTCGGGAAATTCTTTTGTAGCAGATTAGACAGACCCAGATACAAGGCACGGTTAGATGCCTTATCACCCAGACGCTCACCGTACGGCGGGTTGGTGACGAAGAAGACTTTTTTGCCTTCCGCCTGGAAATCTGGCCAGTCATTTAAAGTACGCTCTTCGATCTTGATCTGGTCAAGCGCAGATTCAAAACCTGCAGCAATAATGTTCTGTTTAGTGGCTTTTACCGCTTCCCAGTCGGCATCAAAGGCATAGAATTTTGGTAATGGGTTTTCTAGCGCAGCTTTATGACGTTCAGCCGCTTCAGCTTTAATCCCCATCCATAATTCATGGTCATGACCATTCCAGCCATTAAATCCGAAACGACGCACCAGACCTGGGGCACGATCAGTCAGAATCATCAGTGATTCAATGATAAACGTCCCTGAACCACACATTGGATCAACCACAATATCCGGGTTGATGTCTTTCAGGCCGCCTTTTTGCAGGATCGCAGCCGCCAGATTTTCCTTGATTGGTGCTTCAGTCATAAAGCGGCGATAGCCACGTTTATGCAGGGAATCACCGGATAAGTCTAAACAATAAGTGTGTTCTTTTTTACCGGCCAGAATATACATGGTGATTTCTGGCTGTTTGGTATCAATACTTGGACGCTTGCCCACAGCTTCCATAAAGGAATCGACGACGCCATCTTTGGCACGTAGAGTTGCAAACTGGGTATTGACCTTAATATCACGTTCAACGTGCAGACGAATTGCGAAGGTGCTTTGTGGTGCAAAAATCAGTGACCAGTCGAAGCTCATCGCACCTTCATAAAGCTCTTCTGCAACATCACGCGCATCGTGGGAGAATTCGATTTCATGCGTGTGAATTGGCATCAGGACACGAGAAGCCAGACGAGACCACATACAGATGCGGTAAGCATTTTCAAGCGTGCCTTTGAAGGTCAGACGACCTGGGAAACGTTCGATATCCTGAACACCTAAACCTTTGATTTCTTCTTCTAATAAGGTTTCCAGACCATCGGCACAGGTGACCCAATAATTGCTTAAACGTGAAGAGGTATTCATAAAATAGAGAGACCGGAAAAGAATAAATAAAAAACTGCGCTCAGTTTAGCGTATTTTGCCTGTTAAAGCTTTGGAAATTTTTTAAATTCGAGCATATACAGCCTAGTTTTACTCATCCTAAAAAGCGCTAAATGTTGACTTAAAAAGTAAACTAAAAATTGACGAGAGATGTAAAATTACAAAATACCAAGAATGAAAATATTTTGAATAAAACTTTTATTTTACAGATGGATATGTAATGGGTATTAAACTAATTCGCAATCTAGATCTTCAATTGCAGCCATGTTGTATGTGTGATTTAAAAAATAAATAATCGGGTTATTGATGTGATGGATCTGATGCCGGATCGTTTATATGCACCATATGGCATCAACATTACTCTAAAAGTAAAAGCTAAAATTTGGTCACTCATGTCAAGTGATCGAGACTAAGAATTGATTAGCCAGACGAGGAGTGAATCTAAAACAAAAAAGACACTGATCTACGATTGCTCGAGGTAGAACAATTTTCATTCATATCAATTTATAACTCACATAACTTATTTATTAATTTTGGTACGTTTATTGCTCTATCTAATATCAATGAAGCTGTAATGCTGAGGGGAATCATTACAGCTTCATCTTTATTCTTAATTATTATTTCGGAGGGGCTTAGATGTTGGATCTTCAATTACGCAGGAATGAGGCATTTTCAATCGCTACCTTGATCTATGCACGTTTAAGACGAGTGACTGGGCGAGTAATTGATGCCATGTATCTTGCAGAAAATATCCACTATGCAAAGCATGTGATTGGGCTGGCAGAGCAGACTGAAGATCCTGAGTTATTACATCTGGTCAATCGTTTAAAAACCACTCTGGATTTATCGTCATTTTCAGAACTGCAGGCTGAAGAACAGGCGGAAAAGGAACTGATTTCTGTGGAACCAAGTGAAGAAGATATCTATCGCGCACAGGTTTCACATCATTATATTGGCGCATTGCGCTAATTGGGGGATTGGGTGTGGATGCTCCAGACTGAAGCACTCATGTTTAAATGAAAAAACAAGCATATAGATAGACAGGTTAAATTATCTTATTGAAAAAATACATGGGAATTTAAATTTCCATTCTTATTACCGAGATGGTTTTTGTACAACCGAGCTCTTTATCAACTATAAAGATTCGCTAATCTCTGTATAATACGTTGACTTAACGTATAAGGAATCTCTCATGCACTTGGCGGCATTGCATACACCGAGCCAGATTCAACTCAACAAAGCAGGTAATCTTAAACATTTCCTGACCATCGAAGGTCTTTCTAAAGAAACTCTTACAAAAATACTGGACACTGCGTTGTCCTTTTTTAATGACCAAAATCAGCTGATCACCAATAATTTGCTCGAAGGCAAAACGGTGATGAACCTATTTTTTGAAAATTCTACCCGAACGCGTACTACATTTGAGGCAGCGGCCAAACGTCTGTCTGCCAACGTGCTGAATATCGATATTGCCCGTTCAAGTACCTCTAAAGGTGAAACTTTACGTGATACCTTGTGGAATCTTGAAGCCATGGCGGCAGATATCTTCGTAGTACGTCATTCATCTTCAGGTGCAGCACACTTTATTGCCAAAGATGTATGTCCAAATGTCGCTATTATTAATGCAGGGGATGGCCGTCATGCCCATCCAACTCAAGCGATGCTGGATATGCTGACTATTCGCCGCGAGACCAATAAAAAATTCGAAGATATGTCGATTGCTATTATTGGCGATATCAAGCATTCGCGTGTAGCACGTTCAGATGTGGCGGCACTGCAAACCTTAGGCTGTAAAGATATTCGCGTGATTGCACCGAATACGTTGTTGCCATACGGTTTTGATGACTACAGTGAAGATGTACGCCTGTTCAATAATATGGAAGATGGCATCAAAGACTGTGATGTGATCATTACCTTGCGTATTCAAAACGAGCGTATTGATTCGCCAGCGCTGTCTTCTCAGGCTGAATTCTACAAAATGTATGGCCTGAATAAAGAACGTCTCGCCATGGCCAAGCCGGATTGTATCGTGATGCATCCAGGACCAATGAACCGTGGTGTGGAAATTGATTCCAGTATTGCAGACGGTCCGCAATCCGTGATTCTGAAACAGGTTACTAACGGGATTGCAGTACGTATGGCGGTACTGGCTCTTGCGATGCAGGGTCAGTTACAGGAACAGGGTTTGATTGAAGCGATTGCGGTATAAGGAATAAGTCATGTCTATTGTAAAAATTGAAAATGTCCGTGTTCTTGACCCAATCCAAAACACTGATTCAGTCGAAACGGTTTATCTGGAAAATGGTAAACGTATTGCAGAAACTGCTAACGTCTCTGAAACCATTGATGGGCAGGGCAAATGGCTGATGCCCACTATGGTGGATCTATGCGCACGTTTACGTGAACCGGGTCAGCAGCAACACGGGACTTTAAAGTCTGAAGGTAAGGCTGCACGTGAAAACGGGATTCTGCATGTATTTACCCCGCCAGATTCTAAACCGATTGTGCAGGATAATGGTGCGCTGATTCATGGTCTGGTTGAAAAAGCTATGCTGGATGGTGGTATTTATCTGCAGGTGATCGGTGCACAGACTCAAGGTCTGCAAGGTCAGCAACCGGCCAATATGGCAGGTTTGAAAAAGGGCGGATGTACTGCGGTTTCTAATGCCAGTGCGCCGTTTGCCAATGATGATGTGGTATTGCGTACACTTGAATATGCAGCGGGCTTGGACCTGACTGTAGTGTTCTATGCAGAAGAACCTCAAATCGCCAAAGATGGTTGTGTGCATGAAGGCTTTATTGCTTCACGCCAAGGCTTGCCAATGATTCCATCGCTAGCTGAAACTGTGGCCATTGCCAAATACCTGCTCATGATTGAAGCAACTAAAGTACGTGCTCATTTTGGCTTGTTATCTTGTGGTGCATCAGTAGAACTGATTCGTATTGCCAAAGAAAAAGGCTTGCCAGTAACTTGTGATGTCGCTATGCACCAATTGCATCTGACTGACCATCTGATTGATGGCTTTAACTCTCTTGCACACGTACGTCCACCATTACGTTCTGAATCTGACAAAGAATTACTGCGTCAGGGCGTGAAATCTGGTGTAATTGATGCGATCTGTACCCATCATGAACCCCTGAGCAGCTCTGCCAAAATGGCACCCTTTGCGGAAACACTGCCTGGATTTACTGCGTTTGATACCTATGTATCGTTCGGTATCCAACTGGTGAATGAAGGTTTCTTTACGCCATTGGAATGGGTGGAGAAAGTCACAGTTGCTCCTGCAAAAGTCGCCAGCATGTTTGATCGCTGGAAGGCAGAAGCTGGCTGGGTACTGGTTGATCCAGAACAGGAATGGACGTTGAGCAAAGAAACGATCGTTTCTCAAGGTAAAAATACACCACTGCTCAATCAAAAAGTGAAAGGTAAAGTGCTGCAAACTTTTATTGTCGCATAACGCTTACATTTTGCGTTTACAAAAAGTCAGCTTCGGCTGACTTTTTTATATCTTAAATAAAATAGTAGAAAAGTTAGCCCTACATAAACAGTGAAACTTTATGATATCAGTACAATTATTAACATTCCAAAGAGGGTGGATCGCTACACTGATTAAATATTAAACATTATAAATCAGAATAATGGTGATCTTGATGAATACAGATTTAATTGAACGTTTAAAGAGTGATGTGACCGCCATTGTGCTGCAAGGTGAAACAGAACATCTATTTGCCAAGGATCAGGCCTTAGCCCAATTCTATCCTGTATTGTTAAGTATTCTTCGTGCAAGACCGGCCTGGATTGAAAGTCTGGGTCAGCAACTTAATCCCAAGATTGATGAATTATTTAATAATAATCCGACCCTAAAACAACAATTCCTGGCTCAGTTAGATTCAACTGCACCTCAAGATGAAATTGAACAGACCCTGAACCGGGCAATTGTTCCAACCATGAATTTCTTGCAGGCAGAAGCGGGTGCACCCACTGCTGAAGCAGTAGGGCATTTACTAGATACCCATGCAGACTCGATTCAACGGGCATTACCAGTCTGGGCTGGCCCCATACTGGCATCTCTAGGCGTATCTCCGCTGGCGGGACAAAATCTGAACCGCGCACCGGGTCTGGCTTCCGAACCGGAAGCAGAACCAGTACTGACTGAAGAGAAAAAGGCAGTGGTGTTCTGGCCTTTTATTCTCCTCGTGATTATTGCGGTGATTATCTTATTCTTCTTCCGTGGATGCCTGCGTGATGATGATCCGGATGAATTACGAAATGCTCAGGCGGTAAGCGAAGCTGCTGCAACAAACCCTGCAATTCTAAAAATCAGCACAGGTAGTCAGGGTGAAATTGTCAACTGTCAGGTACAGATGAATGATCCGAAATATATGCAGATTTTGCAAAATGAAATCAAACAGATCTTTAATTACAGTATTGGCTGTGGTGCAGTAGCCAATGAAAATTACCACTCAGAATTTATTGATCAGGATACAATTCCATCCGTATTGAAATTACTGCAAGGCATGTCAAATGTGACTTTAACTTGGGCAGGTAATCAGGTATCTGTGCAGGCAGCGAACAGTGCAGATGCACAGCGTTTGGCAGGTCAAATTCGTGGCTTAGCTAAAAATGTAGAAGTCGTGACCCAAAAACCAGTGGATATGGATGAGGCGATCAATACAGCCAATACCGAGGCTAAAAAAGCTTTAGACGAACTTCAGATGGAGAATATTGAGGCATTGGATGTTGCAACTGCCTTAAACCTGCAACTTATTCATTTTGTGACAGGTTCTACAGAAATTCCTGAAGTGAATAAAAGCTTGCTGGATCAGACCGCAGCTTTATTGCAATATGCCAAAGATGTACGTCTAACCGTAATAGGCCATACTGATACGGAAGGCAGCAGCACTCAAAATCAGGAGCTATCTTTAAAACGTGCTCAAGCCATTGTGAATTATCTGGTACAGAAAGGGGTGAATCCGGCACAATTACAACCTGTAGGTATGGCGGCGAATCAGCCTGCTCAACCGAATGCAACCTCGAACGGTCAGTATCAAAATCGTCGTGTAACTTTTGAAGTTATGAGTACCGAAGATGGTCGTGTACATACTGTAGATAATGAAGGCGTAGTTGAAAAGAAAGCCAGCTAAATAATTCTTTCATCATAAAAAAGGACGAATGATTCGTCCTTTTTTATTTGTTATGAATTAAGAGAAAACAGGTGGGGTATAGGTCAGGGTTCTTCCCAGGAACCAGAGCAAGAACAGTACTAACGGAAGATGAAAGACCAGTTGGGTCACTGTAAAACCGATCACATCTTTAGCCTTTAACTTCAGGATCCCCAGCATGGGGAGCATAAAGAAAGGATTAATCAGATTGGGTAAGGCTTCGGCTGCATTGTAAATCTGGACAGACCAGCCCAGATGCACTTTCAGGTCATGTGCGGCCTGCATCACATAAGGCGCTTCAATAATCCATTTTCCTCCACCAGAAGGAATGAAGAAGCCTAGAATAGCTGAATAAATTCCCATCACCACCGCAAAGGTTTCCTGCGAGGCAATCGAAACGAAGAACTCGGCGATATAGTGCGATAGGGACAGGTCAGCAGAATTCAAGGCATTGGTCATCATAAAGGCAATACTGCCATAAAGCGGGAATTGAATCAGTACCCCTGAAATGGCCGGCACGGCTTTGGACACAGCATTGAGAAAATTACGTGGTGTACCATGTAGGGCTACACCTAAAATCAGAAAGATAAAGTTATAGGTGTTTAAGCTGGAGATCGCCAGAATCGGATTGCTTTTAGAAAACTCGTTAAACATCCAGACCAGACCCAGAACCACAATCAGAATACTTAAGATTGGCGAGTTTTCCAGCCAGTCACCCGGCCGTTTATGGGTCACGGTTTCAGTCTTTTCTTTTTCAATCTGGATCGGGAAGTGATCAATGGTTTTAATATGATTGCCTTTGGGCGCAGACCAGTAGGCAATGGCAATCGAAGCGATGATCAAGACTGCTGTCATGATCATGGATTGCGGCAGGAAAATCGTTTCAGTAAATGGAATCACACCGGTCAGATTATACAGAGGTTCTGGCAGGCTGGATTTGTTGGCCTGTAATTGCGCTGCTGAAGAACTGATGCCGAGTGCCCAGGTTGCACCCATCCCGATAATCGCTGCTGCGGCAGCCGCACGGTAATCCATGTTCAGTTCTTTACGCTGTGCCAGTGCGATCACCAGAAGTGCAGTTAGCACTGTACTCATCGCCCAGTTAATCAGGGAAATCAGTAGACTAACAGTGGCGACGAGAACGATGGCTCCACGTCCAGAATGAGGAATGCGCGCCATTTTCTGAATCAATAATTGCATCGGTTTGGAAACCGAAACTACATAACCCACCACGATCAGCATACACATCTGTAAGGTAAAGGGAATCAGACTCCAGAATCCGTCACCAAATGAAATCGCGACGTCTTGTGCCGGCGCACCAATGCCAATCGCGGCAATCGCAACGATGATGACACCGAGTAGGGCAAAGATATAAGAGTCCGGAAACCATTTTTCAGACCAGTCGCTGACGCGCATGGCAAAGCGCTGCAAGATATTTTGTTGAGTTTGCATGATTAAAATCCATTTATTCTGCATTTGTTATTAAGAAGTGGCTTTCTTCAGCCAAAAAGAAACCCTTAAAAATTTTCATTTTAAGGGTTGGGAAAAATCAGGCTGCTTTACGGAGTAAAGGTACGCCGGTGACTTTCTGAATTTCATCAAAACTGACATCGGGTGCCAGTTCTACAAGTTGAATACCTTCAGGTGTGACATCCAATACACCTAAGTCAGTAATAATCCGGTTCACTACGGCCTGACCAGTAAGCGGAAGACTACATTGTGAGACAATTTTAGGCGTACCATCTTTGGCGCAGTGTTCCATCAGCACCACAACTTTTTGCACACCTGCGACCAGATCCATGGCACCACCCATGCCTTTGACCTTCTTGCCTGGAATCATCCAGTTGGCCAGATCACCATTTGCTGAGACTTCCATAGCCCCCAGAATGGCGATATTGACATGACCGCCACGGATCATGGCAAAGGAGTCGGCACTGGAAAAGAAAGATGCACCTTTGCGGGCAGTTACCGTCTGTTTGCCAGCATTGATCAGGTCGGCATCCACAGTCTCTGCCGTTGGAAATTCTCCAATACCCAGCAGACCATTCTCAGACTGAAGCCAGACATTAATATTCTCTGGAATATAATTTGCGACTAAGGTTGGCAGACCAATACCCAGATTCACATAGAAACCATCTTCAAGTTCCTGTGCGGCGCGCTGCGCCATTTCATTACGTGTCCAAGCCATGATCAAGCCTCCGCCTTTAAAGTCATCTGTTCAATCCGTTTTTCCGGTTGGGTATTCTGTACAATCCGGTTCACATAAATGCCGGGAAGATGAATTTCATCTGGATCAAGGGCACCGATCTCGACAATTTCTTCAACTTCAGCAATGGTCACTTTACCAGCCATGGCACAGACCGGATTGAAGTTCTGGGCAGTTTTACGGAAAATCAGGTTGCCGGCTTTATCGGCCTTATAAGCTTTAACCAAAGCTACATCAGCAGTTAAGGATTCTTCCAGAATATAAGACTTGCCATTGAATTCGCGGACATCTTTACCTTCAGCAATGACGGTTCCAACACCGGTCGCGGTATAGAAAGCGGGAATACCTGCACCACCGGCACGTAATTTTTCAGCTAAAGTTCCTTGCGGGGTCAGTTCAACTTCAAGTTCACCGCTTAAGTATTGGCGTTCAAATTCCTTATTCTCGCCCACATAGGAAGAGATCATCTTTTTAATCTGTTTGGTTTCCAGCAATAGCCCCAAGCCAAAGCCATCGACACCGGCATTATTGGAAATACAGGTGAGACTTTTGGCACCGGTTTCTTTTAAAGCTGCAATTAGGGCTTCTGGAATACCACATAGACCAAAACCGCCTACCGCCAAGGTATGTCCATTCTGAACCACGCCGTCTAAAGCGGCTTTTGCACTGTCATACACTTTATTTGACATTTTTACCTCGATTTATTCTTCTCTTGCAGATCTCTTTCATCTAAAGATCTGCTGATTTCTATCCATGAGGACTTATAGAGTGTCCGGCTATTTCAAGTTTTTAAGCACAGGCTTTTTGCCAATAGGCATTGGCATAATTGGAGGGATTATTGCGATGTAGAACCTCACTGATATTACGGCTGGCCTGCATCAGGGCATCCAGTTGAATACCGGTTTCAAAGCCCATCTTGGAGAGCAGGTAATACAGGTCTTCAGTTGAAACATTGCCGGAAGCACCTTTGGCATAAGGACAGCCACCGAGACCGGCAATAGAGGAGTCAAATACTCGGATACCTTGCAACAATGACTGGTAAATATTGGCAATCGCCATACCATAGGTATTATGAAAATGGCCAGCCAGCACTTTACTATCAATTTCTGAAAGACAGGCATCCCAGACGTTCTTCACGCGATCTGGAGTTGCCGTACCAATGGTTTCACCTAATGACACTTCATAGCAGCCCATATCTAGTAAGCGCTGCGTAACTTTTACGACCTGCTTCGGATCAATTGCACCTTCATAAGGGCAGTCCACCATGCAGGAGACATAGCCACGAACCTTGACATCATTAGCTTTGGCAGCGGCCATCACATCTGCAAACTTCTCAAAGCTTTCATCAATCGAGCAGTTGATATTCTTGTGGGTAAAGCTTTCAGAAGCTGCGGTAAATACCGCAACTTCTTTACAATCCACAGCCAGCGCTGATTCAAAACCTTTCATGTTTGGCGTCAGCAAACTGAACTGGATATTCGGATCTTTAGGCAAGCTGGCAAATAGCGTATCGCTATCTGCCATCTGTGGAACCCATTTGGCTGAAACACAGGAGCCGACCTCAATCGCCTGCAAACCTGTTTTCATCAGGTCCAGAATCAGATTTTTACGGTCATCTAGTGTTAAAGGTGTTTTTTCGTTTTGCAGGCCATCGCGTGGCCCGACTTCTACGATTTTAACGAAATCTGTCATGCAACTTCCTCCGCTAGAGGCTGAAACTCAACCAGTTCATCACCGGCTTTAACCTGATCACCTTTCTGGAAGTATGAGTTTGCGATAATGCCATCATGCGGAGCACGAATGGTATATTCGATCTTCATTGCTTCCAAGGTCAGCAGTACATCGTCTTTTTTCACTTTGTCATTTGCCGCGACCAGAACCTGAGTAATCACGCCAGGCATTGGCGCAGTTAGATTGTTTTCAGTACCTTGTTCATCCTGGCTATTAAAATCAGACTTCAGATAAGTAAACTTGTAACTTTGACCATTCTGGAACAGGGTAATGCCATGCTCAGTCTGGCTAAATGCCAGTTTCTGCTGCTGACCCGCAAGATTTAACTGGAGTAGGTGTTGATCAAGCAGCTCACCCTGGATGGTAAGTGTCTGGCCTTCATAATTTGCCAGGAAACTATTTTCTAGCGCTTTAAAGCTCACCACACGTAAAACGTCATTACATTGTAATTTAATTGTGTAGCTATTTTGCTGATTCAGACGCCAAAATGCCTTTTGCTGCCAGACGGGATTATTGCTAGTCGGGTTTTGAGCCAGACGCGATAACAGTTCAACCAAGGCTGCAGTGACCACTAATTCTGCACTGATATCAGCAGATGGTTTGAGTAGGAACTCTTCTTCACGTTGAATCAGGCCAGTATCGAGATGGGCATTTTTAAATGAATCACATAATACTAAGCGATCAAGAAAAGCGATGTTATTGCCAAGACCATCGACATGAAACTGACCCAAGGCATGATGCATCTGGGTTAAAGCAGCTTCACGGTTTTTGCCCCAAACAATAAGTTTGGCAATCATCGGATCATAATAGGTGCTGATTTCATCACCTTCGACAATGCCACTATCCACACGCACGCTGTCATTTTGTTCTGGATAGTGCAAATAGCTGATCTGACCGATGGCAGGAATAAAACCTTTTTCTGGTTCTTCGGCATAAACACGGGCTTCCAGTGCATGACCGTGTATCTGTAATTCATGCTGCTGTTTCGGTAAAGGTTCACCGAACGCTACACGTAACTGCCATTCCACCAGATCCTGACCGGTGATCATTTCAGTGACTGGATGCTCAACCTGCAGACGGGTGTTCATTTCCATGAAGTAAGCAGTACCGTCTTGCTCAACGATGAACTCGACTGTACCGGCACCGACATAATTTACAGCACGTGCAGCATCAATTGCGGCTTGGCGCATCGCCTCAAGTTTGTCTTCTGGCATTTTAGGTGCAGGTGCTTCTTCCAGAACTTTCTGGTGACGACGCTGCACGGAGCAATCACGTTCAAACAGATGCACATAATTGCCATGTGTATCACCAAAGACCTGAACTTCAATATGGCGTGGCTGCACGACATAGCGTTCAATCAGCACATCTTCATTGCCGAAGCTGGAACGTGCTTCGCTTTTACAGGAGGCGAGTGAACTCAGGAAATCTTCACTACGCTCGACCAGTCGCATGCCTTTACCGCCACCGCCAGCACTAGCCTTGATCAGTACTGGATAGCCAATACTGTCAGCTTGTTGTTTCAAGAAATCGGCATCCTGATTGGTACCATGATAGCCGGGGGTTAAAGGTACACCAGCTTTTTCCATTAAGGCTTTAGAGGTCGCTTTCAGACCCATTGCTAAGATCGCATCCACTGGCGGACCAATAAAGACAATGTTGTTATCCTGACAGGCCAGGGCAAACTGGTCATTTTCAGACAGGAAACCATAACCTGGATGAATGGCCTGAGCACCGGTAGTTTTTGCTGCCTGAATAATACGTTCAATCTGTAAATAACTTTGTGCAGCAGGCGATTCACCAATATGGATGGCTTCATCTGCCAGTTTGACATGCTGTGCCTGTGCATCGGCATCGGAATATACGGCAACGGTGGCAATCCCTAACTTTTTCGCTGTACGAATCACACGGCAGGCAATTTCACCACGATTGGCAATTAAAATCTTTTCAAACATCCTACGATCCTTCTTGTTGTTATGCCGTGGTCTTAATCCAGGCCGGGCTTTGTTTGTTTAAAAATGCATTCAGTCCATTTTTCGCCTCATCTCCCTGGCGAACATGGGCAATATGCTGTGCGGTTTTAAACAGCAGATCTTCAGTCAGGACCTGTTGATCGACCAGTTGAATCAGCTGTTTTGAGGCGTTTTGCGCTGCTGGTCCACCGAGTAAGAGCGCTTCCACAATCTCATCAATTTTGCTGTCGAGCTGTTCTGGTGCAGTCACTTCATGTGCCAGACCAATGGTTTTCGCCTGTTCAGCTGAGATTCGCTCAGCAGTCAGGAAATAACGTGACGCCTGACGGGCGCCAATCGCACGAATCACATACGGACTAATGGTCGAAGGGGCTAATCCTAAACGTACTTCAGACGTTGCAAACTTGGCATCAGTGCTGGCGATACAGATATCACAAGCGGCTGCCAGACCCATACCGCCGCCAAAAGCAATTCCATGGACACGGGCAATCGTCGGTTGTTTTAATGTCGCCAGACTTTGCAACATTTTTGCCAGTTTGAGAGCATCGGCTTCATTGTCTGCCTGTGAGGCCTGACCGGCCTGTTTCATCCAGTTCAGATCTGCACCCGCAGAGAAGCTTTTGCCTCGGCCTGCCAGAATCACCACGCGTACGTCATCACGCTGATTTAAAGACTGGAAACAGGCATGTAGCTCTTCAATGACCTGGGTATTAAACGCATTATGCAGTTCAGCCCGGTTAATCCAGACCGTTGCCACCTGATTCTGCTGTTCGAGCTGTAAAAATTGATAGTCCATTTTTGTCACCTCTTACATGCGGAACACGCCGAATTTGGTTGGCTGGATTGGTGCATTCATCGCTGCAGCCAGACTTAGGGCCAGGACTTCACGCGATTGCGCTGGATCAATGACACCGTCATCCCATAAACGCGCAGAAGCATAATAAGGATGGCCTTGGCGTTCATATTGGTCACGAATTGGCTGTTTAAACTGGTCTTCTTCTTCAGCTGACCAGGTTCCACCTTTTTGCTCAATCTGATCGCGTTTCAAAGTCGACAATACGCTAGAGGCCTGTTCACCGCCCATCACCGAAATACGTGAGTTTGGCCAGGTCCACATAAAGCGTGGCGAGTAAGCACGGCCACACATGCCATAGTTACCGGCACCAAAAGAACCGCCAATCACCAGAGTCAGTTTAGGCACATTGGCTGTCGCGACGGCCATCACCAGCTTGGCACCATTTTTAGCAATACCTTCATTTTCATACTGACGACCCACCATAAAGCCGGTGATGTTTTGCAGGAAGATCAGCGGAATATTGCGCTGGGTACATAGTTCAATAAAATGCGCGCCTTTTTGTGCAGACTCAGAGAATAAAATTCCATTGTTGGCAATAATTCCAACTGGCATTCCATAGAGCTTGGCAAAGCCAGTGACCAGGGTAGTCCCAAAGCGTGCCTTGAATTCGTCAAAGCGTGAACCGTCGACAATACGCGCAATCACTTCACGGATATCAAACGGTTTACGTGCATCGCTCGGCACAATGCCATATAGTTCTGAACTGTCAAAACGCGGTGCTTCAATTTCATCTGCAGTTTTATTTGGCTTTTTATTCAGGTTCGCCACAATGTTGCGGGCAATGGCAATTGCGTGTTCATCATTTTCTGCCAGATGATCGGCAACCCCAGATAAACGGGTATGTACATCACCACCACCTAAGTCTTCACTAGAAACCACTTCACCGGTTGCCGCTTTCACCAGAGGAGGGCCGCCGAGGAAAATCGTGCCTTGATTACGCACAATAATGGTTTCATCTGACATCGCTGGCACATAAGCACCACCTGCCGTACAGCTACCCATCACCACTGCAATCTGGGCAATACCTAGACTCGACATACGTGCCTGATTGTAAAAGATACGACCGAAGTGATCACGATCCGGGAAGACTTCATCCTGTAAAGGTAAATAAGCACCGCCAGAATCGACCAGATAAATACATGGCAAATGATTCTGTTCGGCAATTTCCTGGGCACGTAAATGCTTTTTCACCGTAAGGGGATAATAAGTCCCGCCTTTGACTGTGGCATCATTGGCCACGATCATGCAGGTCACACCATTGACCTGACCTACACCTGCGACCACACCTGCTGCAGGAACATCATCCTGATAAACCTGATAGGCAGCCAGTTGACCGATTTCCAGAAAAGCCGTGCCTGGATCAATTAAATGATTAATCCGTTCACGCGGCAGTAATTTGCCGCGATCCAGATGTTTCTGGCGGGCATTTTCTCCGCCACCCAAGGCAATTTTTTCTACTTTCTGTTTCAGATCATCCACCAGTTGCAGCATGGCAGCCTGGTTGGTCTTAAACTCTTCACTACGTATATTGATTTTGCTCTGTAACTGATTCATGACGAACATCCTTGTTTTATTCTAAGTGTTAATGTTTAGGCTGTTTCGTTGAAGAGCTCACGGCCAATTAGCATACGGCGGATTTCGGAAGTTCCGGCGCCAATTTCATAGAGTTTGGCATCGCGCCACAAACGGCCTGCAGCAAATTCGTTGATATAACCGTTCCCACCTAGGGTCTGAATGGTTTCACCCGCCATCCATGTAGCTTTTTCAGCGGCATATAAAATGGCACTGGCAGCATCTTTACGCAGGCTACGGCTATGATCAGCCTTGTCACATTCAGCACCAACGGCATACACCAGCGCCTTACATGCCAGCCAGGTAGAGTACATGTCAGCAATTTTGCCTTGCATCAACTGGAATTCACCGAGTGCCTGACCAAACTGTTTGCGGTCATGAATATAAGGAATCACGGTATCCATGCAGGCATCCATAATGCCCAATGGACCAGCACTGAGAACAGCACGTTCATAGTCAAGACCGCTCATCAGCACTTTAGTCCCATTGCCGACACCGCCAAGGACGTTTTCTTTAGGAACTTCGACATTGTCAAAAAACAGGGGATAAGTATTGGAACCACGCATACCCAGTTTGTCTAAATGAGTGCCGTGACTAAAACCTGGCATATTTTTCTCAACCAGGAAGGCGGTCATGCCTTTGGCGCCAGCTTGTAAATCGGTTTTGGCATAGACCACAAGTACATCAGCATCGCCGCCGTTGGTGATCCACATCTTGGAACCGTTGAGTAGATAATGATCACCTTTATCTTCAGCTTTCAGTTTCATGCTGACCACATCTGATCCGGCATTCGGCTCAGACATTGCTAATGCACCGACATATTCACCAGAAATCAGTTTTGGCAGATAACGCTGCTTTTGTTCTTCATTACCATTTCGCTTAATTTGGTTTACACATAGGTTAGAATGGGCGCCATAGGACAAACCAATGGATGCTGAAGCACGGGAAATTTCTTGCATGGCAATAATATGGGCCAGATACCCCAGATTGGTACCGCCATATTCTTCACTGACCGTTAAACCAAGTAGGCCCATATCACCAAATTTTTTCCAGAGGTGAGCCGGGAATTCATTGTCACGGTCAACTTGCTGGGCAATTGGGGCAATTTCCTTGGCGCAAAATGCGGCCACTGAATCACGAAGCGCAATAAGAGTTTCATCCAAACCGAAATCTAAGCTTTGTAAATTCATTCTTCATCCATCCTGAGATTATATTTGTTGTGTCCAAAAGCATTTTTGTTGTGCTTGTTTTTTTAACATACAACGAAAAATTAAAAAAGTGAACCTATATTCACAAAATGATTTACAATTCATTTTATCTGGTTGAGAATAAGATTATGAGTTATAAAAGATCATCACTGATGCAGGAACGAATGGAACAAAATCGTTTGTCGATTTTACAGTCTGCTCGTGAACTGATTACTCAAGGGGGCTTTAAAGAGGCGTCGATTCAGGCGATTGCAGAACGCGCAGGCGTTTCTACAGGGCTGGTATATCGATATTTTGAAAACAAAAGCCAGATTTTGATTGAGGTTTTGTCGGCAGCGATTCAGCACGAAGTTGGAATTCTTGTTTCCATTGCCGGGTCGGATTTGTCGCCAAAACTGAAATTGCAAAAATCTGTTACAACTTTTGTGAAACGTGCCATGAATAGCCCCCAGTTGGCGTATTCACTTATGTTTGAACCGGTTGATCCGGAAATGGAACATGAGCGTTTTCGCAGTAAACAGCTGCTTAAACAAAGCATTAAGGAAATCCTGGCCGAAGGAAAGGTGAATGGAGAGTTCGAGTTTGAAGATTTAAATACGGCAGCTTTGGGCGTGGTTGGTGCCATGACCTTTGTCGTGATTGAACCTTTGAATCCGTCCCGTAATGTGATGTTTGATCAGAACTACAAGGATCACTTTGTCAAACAGATTGCCGATTTTTGTGTTAACGCAGTACATCGACAGGAGGGAAATTCAGCAGCATAGACACACAAAAACAGGCACATAGACAAGGTCGTCGTAGTCATAAAACAATTAGTAAAGTTGAAAATCAGAATTACAAAGAATCAAGGAGATCGATTCAATGACACAAGTACGGTTAAGCTATGCCTATGGAACCAGCAGCCAGCCTTTATTGGGCATGACGATTGGTGAAAAATTTGATCAGGCTTGCGAACAATATGCAGATCGCGATGCAGTTGTCAGCATGCATCAGAACATACGCCTGAGTTATCGGCAGCTACAGGATCAGGTCAATGCCTTTGCCTGTCAGCTGCTGAAATTGGGTATGCAAAAAGGTGACCGTCTGGCGATCTGGTCGCCGAACTGTGTGGAATGGACTATTACCCAGTTCGCAGCTTTCAAGGCAGGCATTATTCTGGTTAACCTGAATCCGGCCTATAAAAGCAATGAGCTGGAATATGTCCTGAATAAAGTGTCCTGTAAGGGACTGGTCATTGCATCGCAGTTTAAAACAACGGACTATCAGGAAATTCTGACCAAAATTGCGCCTGAATTAAAACAGGCTGAAAATAAATTACTGAATGCAGAGCGTCTCCCACATTTAAAGCATGTCATTAAAATTGATGAGCAGCAGCATACGGGTATTCATCGTTTTCAGGATTTAATGCCTACACCAAGTGCTCAAGAACTGGAACAACTGCAACAGATCTCCACTGATTTGCAGTTCGATGAAACCATTAATATCCAGTTTACGTCAGGCACTACAGGTAACCCTAAGGGTACAATGCTGACCCATAACAATATTTTAAATAATGGTTACTTTGTCGGTGAGGCGATTCACTTAAGTCCGGAAGACCGTGTCTGTATTTCTGTTCCACTATTCCACTGCTTTGGCATGGTAATGGGCAATCTGGCCTGTATTACCCATGGTTCAGCCATGATTTATCCATCTGCCGTATTTAATCCGCTGGAAACCTTAAAAGCCATTCAGCAGGAAAAATGTACGGCAGCTTATGGCGTACCGACCATGTTTATTGCCGTACTGGAACATGAGCAGTTTGACGATTTTGATCTGTCTAGCCTGCGTACCGGCATTATGGCGGGTAGCCCGTGTCCGCAGGAAATTATGCAGCGCGTGATTGAGCGGATGCATATGTCCGAAATTACCATCTGTTATGGCATGACTGAAACTGCTCCGGTAAGTGCCCAGAGTTCTACTGAAGACAGTGTTGAACGTCGTGTCAGTACAGTTGGCCGTGTCCATCCGCATCTGGAAGTGAAAATTGTCGATGAAAATGGCAAGGTGGTGCCGCGCGGTCAACTGGGTGAACTCTGTGTGCGTGGTTATTCCGTGATGCTCGGTTATTGGGAGGACCAGGACAAGACGCAGGAAGTCATTGATGCTGCGCGCTGGATGCATACCGGTGATATTGCCGAAATGGATGATGAAGGCTTTGTCAAAATCAAAGGTCGTATCAAGGATGTGGTCATTCGTGGCGGTGAAAACCTGTTCCCGAAAGAAATTGAAGATTTCCTTTATACCCATCCAGCGGTGTCGGATGTGCAGGTGATTGGCGTGCCAGACCATAAATATGGTGAAGAGCTTTGTGCTTGCATCATCTTGCATGAAAATGACCCATGTACCGAAGAAGCCATTCGCCAGTATTGTGCCGAGCATATCTCGCATAACAAAGTGCCGCGTTATGTGCGTTTCTTCCATGAATTCCCGATGACAGCTTCAGGTAAGGCACAGAAGTTCAAGTTGCGTGAATTTATGCGTGAAGAATTAAATTTAAAAGAGATTGCTTAAATTAATTAAAGCTAAGTTTGAATAGTATTTGATCAGATGACCTGGCGGCATGGATGCCGCCGTTTCATTGTATGGCAAGGATGCCATATCAATGAAACAGAGGGGTTTGGTTACTTTGCCCAGTCAAAGTAACGAAGCACCTGCACAATGGAAGAAGAATCCATCTTGCAAATTGAGGTCATGTATTTAGCAATTTCTTTAAATAGATAAAAATCTATTTCTATATAAATCAGAGTAAACAGATGGCAAAAAACTTTCACAGTGAAGTGGTGGTCGCCAGTTATGATGATCATATCCGTAAACTGATTCCTGGCTATGAACTGGTGCATCAACAGATTGAAGCAATACTCAGTACTGAGCTTCCAGAAAATGCACATATCCTGATCGTGGGTTGCGGTACTGGTTATGAGCTATCTTATTTATTGCAGCAGCATCCCAACTGGACATTTACTGCGATTGATCCTTCCGCTGCGATGCTTGAACAGGCAAGGAAGCATCTGGCTTCTATTGGAGCTGAACAACGAGTTCAGTTTATACAGTGCACCACTCAGGAACTGGATCAGCAGGATACTTTCGATGCTGCACTTGCTATTTTAGTCGCCCATTTTATTCCTGAACCTCAGAAATCTGATTTTTTTCAGGCTATCTATCAGAGCCTTAAAGCTGGCCGGATCGCATTGACCTATGATCTGATGCAGCCAGAAGGTGAGAATGAATTAAAGGTGATGCAAAAAATGGCACAGCAAACCGGACTTAGTGTGCAGCAAAGCGAAAATATGCTGGCCAGATTGCAGCAGGACTTTTTTCTGATTTCAGCGGAAGATTCAAATGAACTTTTAACAAAAGTCGGATTTAAACAGCACAAAATTTATAGTCAAATCATGAATTATTATGGTTTTTTACTTAGAAAATAAAGATCATGAAACTTTATATGAATTTTAAAGTTTAAGAGAATAATCAAGGAAGTTTAAGAAGAATGTCAGCATATTATAGTTTGATCCAGCGCGAGCAGCATACAGATGGCAGTACTACTGCCTATTATCGTTCCAATATTCATGCTCAAGGTGCGTGGAATCCTCATGAACAGCACATGGCGCCAGCAACCGGTATTCTATGTGTTGAACTGGAACAGTTTCAGCCTAGATCAGAAATGCGCATTGGCCGGGTTGGACTGGATATTTTTGGGCTGATTGCATTTGGTGAATTTTCTATTACTACACGCATGATCCGTCCTGGCAAAACTATTGAACTGATTGAGGCGGAAATGTGTGCCAATGGAAAAACCTGTATTGTTGCACGTGCCTGGAGGATGCTGACTTCGGATAGCCGGGCCATTGCAGGCATTGAAGATTTTCCGATCAAAAGTCCTGAGTTTTTACCGGTTTGGGAGGGTATGAGTTGCTGGCCGGGTGGTTATATTCAAAGTATTGAAACCCGTGCACATCCTGATCATCGTGCAGGCAAAGGCATTGTCTGGCTTAGAAACTCACTGGATATGGTCGAAGGACAACCGACTACAGATTTTAGTCGTTTACTCGGTATGGTCGATACCGCCAATGGCATTGTGCCACGTCAGGATCCAAATGCGGGCTGGGGATTCCCAAATCTGGATTTGCAGATTCATATGCACCGTCTGCCGCAAGGTGAATGGCTGGGGCTTGAAGTGGTGCAACAGTATGGTGAAGATGGGATTGGTCTCACAAGCGGTGTACTGCACGATATTCACGGGCCTTTCGGTCGCAGTGAACAGATTTTGACCTTACGTAAATTCTAAATCTGGTTCAAAAGCAAAAGGATGAATTGATTCATCCTTTTTTTATTGGCATGCTGTGCGCAATGGTTCAGGAATATTGATGAATGCGGATTAGTATTATTGGGGCAGGGCGAGTGGCTTATCATCTTGCCCGTGCATTGTCAGCACAACATGAAATTGTACAGATCTACAGCCGGACTCTGGATAAAGCACAGCAACTGGCTGATCAATTTAAAGCGCAAGCCATCGCTCAACCTGAAAATCTGAATCAGAATATAGATTTGATGATCATTGCCGTGAGTGATCAATCAATTGCTGAGGTCATCAGACAAGTCCATTCTTACTTGCAAGATGTGCTGATTGTCCATACTTCGGGTAGTACTCATCTAAATGTTCTAGCAGATGTACATGTAAAGTCTGGTGTCTTTTATCCACTGCAGACCTTTAGTCTGGAACGTGAAATCGACTGGGAAAATACACCTTTATTTATTGAAGCATCTGATCCAGAAGATCAAAAAATTCTAATTCATTTAGCAAATAGCCTAAGTAAACGAGTTTATCAATATAGTTCAGAACAACGTTTGAGCTTGCATCTAGCTGCGGTGTTTGCCTGCAATTTTAGCAACTACTGTTATGACATGGCCAAGCAGATTGTGGATGCACAGCAGGTAGACTTTAGCCTGCTTTATCCATTGATTCTGGAAACAGCCAATAAAGCGACGAAAAATGATCCTCGTCAGGGGCAGACTGGACCTGCGATGCGTGGTGATCAGAATATTCTGAATATGCATCAGCAGATGCTAGAGCAATCTCAACGACAAGACTTGGCAGGTGTGTATAAATTACTCAGTCAGCAGATTTTAGAACGCCGTCATAGCTAATAAAAAAGCGCTGAATAATCAGCGCTTTTTAGACTTATAGATATGGCGGATTCAAGCGGCAAGTGCAACAGTATAAAAACCAGCCATAACTTCACTCGGTGTATACCAACCTAGTGTTTTTCTAGGACGATGGTTGAGTGCAAACTCTATCTGCTCTATTTGTTCGTTTGACACGCCATCAAACGATGATGATTTTGGCAGATATTGACGGATTAAACCATTCGTATTTTCATTTCTAGCTCGCTGAATAGACTTGTAAGGATCAGCAAAATACGTCTCTATGCCAGCATCAGTAATTCTTTTGTGTTCGGAAAATTCTTTGCCATTATCAAATGTCACACTATAAGCATGGCTCATTTGTAAACGATCTAATGCACAAGTAATCGTTGGAGAGGATGCTCTTGTTGGCCCTAAATGAACAATATGTACATACAGGCTCTTTCGATCAACGAGAGTCAATAAAGCACCTTTATGATGTTTACCAATCACCGTGTCACCTTCGAAATCTCCTAAACGTTGTCGTTGATCAATGACCTGGTCTCGGCAGTGAATACTTGTTTTATCAATGATTTGACCCCTACGATCCGTGTTTTTGTAACCGCGTTTTCGATATTTCTTCTGATGCCTTAAATGTAGATGAAGTTTACCGCCTTTTGATTTATCTTGATAAATGTACTGGTAAATCCACTCATGTGAAGGTATATCCAGCCAACCGCGTTGTGTTAAAGCACCTGAAATTTGTTCGGGTGACCAGTCCAAACCAATCAAATAATCAATATAAGCGAAGGCAAATGCTGTCATTGATGATGAAGGACGGTACCGTCTTTGACTTGCAAATTTAGCTGCCTGTTGAGCTCTATATCCACGTTGCCCAGTATTTCTTTTTAATTCACGGTAGATGGTTGATCGTGAACGTCCTAATTCCCGAGCAAGGGTAGCGATTGAACTTTTACTTTTCAAAGTAGCATAAATTTCGTATCTTTCATCTTGAGAAAGTTGGGTGTATTTCTTCATTGTGTGCTTTCCAATTGCGAGTTGAAAAAGTCTAATGATTCTATGAATACACCTAACTTTTTCAACTAACTACAAATGTGTTGCACTTGGGATTTGAATCTGCGTATTAAGAAATTTTCTTAAAGATAAAATCATTAATCTTGTGGCCGGCTTCGATTCCGCGACGCTCAAACTTGGTTTGTGGGCGCCATTCAGGACGAGGGTAGCTGTTGCCTTTACCTGCGAGATTTTCTAAACGTGGACGTTCTTCCAGAACTTCCAGCATCCACTCAGCATACGGTTCCCAGTCTGTTGCAGCATGGAAAGTACCGCCAAGTTCCAGTTTTTGCTCAACCAATGGCATGCGGTCATGAGATACAAAACGGCGTTTAAAGTGACGTTTTTTCTGCCATGGATCAGGGAAATACAGCTGAACGGTGTTGATGCTATTGTCCGGCATTTCACGAAGTACCTGAATCGCATCAGCATCCAGTACACGTAAGTTAGTTACGCCTGCCATACCTGCTTCATACACGCACTGCGCAATACCCGGTACATGCACTTCGATTCCGACAAAGTTACGCTCAGGATTCGCTTTCGCCATGAGTACCAGTGAACGACCCATACCGAAACCGATTTCTACAGTCAGCGGACGTTCAGGGTGTTCAAAATGCTGACGCAAATCACCTACCGGATATTCCAAAATTAAGTGACCATATTGTTCAAGCGCAGTACGTTGAGAGGTATTTAATGGCGCTGAGCGGCGCATAAACGTCACAATTTCACGGTGCTCGCTTAAATTGTCCAGCTCCACGACTTGCTGGTCTAATTGATCGTTCGACATAATTTTGGCAAATCTAAAAATTCAGAATGCGGTATTTTAAGTCCTAAGCGGTGCAAGTCAAACTTTTCTCGGTATTTCTCCATAAAATCGAGCCAGAGATCTCAGACAAAATAAAAGAGCCAGCCGGCTCTTTTATAAATCGGGCTTGATATCAGGTACTAAAACGGTCGATCAAAGTACTGCTGGCTTCGTTTAAGCCAATCACAGTCACGTCTATGCCTTGGGCTTTAAACTTCTGGATGACGTTATTGAGCATATTTACTGAAGTCACATCCCAGATATGTGCATGTGTCAGATCCAGCTCAACATGATCCAGTTTTTCTTTAAAATCAAAAAATTGGTAGAACTTTTCTGTACTACTGAAAAAGATCTGACCAGAAATTATATAGCTACGTGAATTAGGCTTATGCAAATAAGTCGAGACATGTACAGTTCTTTCCAGCTTATTAATAAAGAACAGAGCAGAGAGCAATACACCGACAAATACACCGAGCGCCAGATTATGAGTAGCAAGCACGACAATTATCACTGCAATCATCACGGTATTAAATTCTAGCGGATGCTTGCCAAACTGTTTGATTGCACCCCACTGGAAGGTGGTAAATGATACCATAATCATAATAGCTACCAGTGCTGCCATAGGAATATAAGCCAGCCAGTCTTTCAGGAAGACCACCAGACACAGTAAAAATACGCCAGCAACTAATGTCGATAAACGTGTACGAGCACCTGATGAGACATTGATAATCGACTGGCCAATCATGGCACAACCGGCCATTCCGCCCATAAAACCGCTGACAATATTGGCCATACCCTGACCACGACATTCCTGATGTCGGTCACCTTCAGTTCCAGTCACTTCATCAATCACTGTAGTCGTCATCATACTTTCAAGCAGACCTACAGTGGCTAGAGTAAAGGAATAAGGCAGGATAATCTGCAAAGTTTCCAGATTCAGTGGAATTTCTGGAAGAAGAAAGACTGGCAAGGTATCTGGAAACTGTCCCAGATCGCTCACAGTACGCATATCTGCACCAAGCAATAACGCAAGTGCGCTCAGTACGACGATACAGATCAGAGGCGATGGAATCGCTTTACCGATTTTCGGGATATAAGGAAACAGATAGATAATTATCAAACCTACTAAAATGAACAGATAACCCGTACTGTCCATCCGGTTAATCTCCGGGATTTGTGCCACAAAAATCAGGATCGCGAGGGCATTCAAGAAACCATATACCACAGCCTGCGACACAAAACGCATCAGCTTGGCAACTTTAAAAAAGCCCGCAATCACCTGAATGATTCCGGTCAGAATCGTGGCTGCAAGCAGGTATTGCAAGCCATGATCCTTGACCAGCGTAATCATCAATAGTGCCATTGCACCTGTAGCCGCAGAAATCATGGCAGGACGACCACCGAAAAAGGCAATGGACACGGCAATACAGAAAGAGGTATATAAGCCGACTTGCGGATCGACACCGGCAATCGCAGAAAAGGCAATAGATTCAGGAATCAGGGCGAGTCCAACCACCAAACCTGCCAGTACATCAGTCCGGATATTGGAAAACCATTCTTCTTTTTTCAGGTTAATCACGAAATATCATCTAAATTTTGAGAACCTGCGTATCTTAAACAGATACAGATAAAAATCTACACAAGATTGACTTGCAAAAACCTGTAAATTCCTCAATATTGAATATGTAACTGTGCTGAATCACAGTTACGCTTTTTTGCAATTTACAGGTTTGATCACTTGAAAGTTTGTCAGAAGCGATTTAAAACATTGAGAAGTGTATAACAAGGATCAGAAATGAAGCTTTACTATTCGCCAGGCGCGTGCTCTTTGGCAGCTCATATTATTTTAAATGAAATTAATGTCGATTTTGATTTGGAACGTGTTGACTTAAAAACCCATAAAACAGAAAAAGGTGCAGATTATTACGAAATTAACCCGAAGGGTTATGTACCAGCATTAGAAATTAATCCGGGTTTAATTCTTACAGAAAATGTTGCAATTTTACCGTTTCTTGCTCAACACGATCCAAAACAAGATCTGATTCCACCTTCTGGCATGGGACGTGCCAAAGTGCTGGAGTGGTTAGGTTATCTCAATTCAGAACTGCATGATGCTTATGCTGTATTCTTCACTGGAAAATTATCAGATGAAGCCAAAGAAAAAGCATATGCAGAAATTGACCGTTTATTGAGTTATATCGATAAGGCGATTGGTGAATCGGACAATGATTATCTGGTCGATGATAATTTCGGTCCGGCAGATGCTTACCTGTTTGTTCTCACCAACTGGTCGAACCAGATTGAACATGATCTGAGTCCATATAAAAATATTATTCATATCCGTAATAAGGTTGCAGAACGTCAGTCTGTACAGATTGCAATGCGTGATGAAGGTTTGATTCCTTAATACTAAAATTTTGAAAAAGCGTCATAAGGCGCTTTTTTTATTGCTTCCAAAGTAATTGTTGATATTTAGTCAATAATGCTTTGCAAAATCACTGCTTTTTAGCAATAAGCAGAGTCTATATAGTGCCTGCATAAATTTTTGGTTTCAGGTTCTTTCCATGAAAAATATTTTATTAATTAATGGCGCAAAAGCTTTTGCCCACTCAAATGGTCAGTTAAATGATACTTTGGCCGAACTGGCTAAAGAAGTATTAACAAAGCTGGGGCATCAGGTTCAGGTAACTCGTGCTGACAATGAATATGATGCAAAAGCAGAAGTAGAAAAATACCTTTGGGCAGATACGGTCATTTACCAAATGCCAGGCTGGTGGATGGGTGCGCCGTGGCCAGTGAAAAAGTATATTGATGATGTTTTTACCAAAGGGCATGGCAGCCTGTATGCTAATGATGGTCGCTCACGTTCAGATGCTTCAAAAAAATATGGCTCAGGTGGCCTGATTCACGATAAAAACTATATGTTATCTCTTACCTGGAATGCACCTATGGATGCGTTTACGGATACCGAGCAGTTTTTTCATGGCGTGGGTGTAGATGGCGTTTACTTACCTTTTCATAAAGCCAACCAATTCTTGGGGATGCAGGCTTTACCGACATTTATTGTGAATGATGTAATTAAAGCCCCTGAAGTTGAAGCGTATATCGCACAGTATCGTGAACATTTAACTCAAATTTTTGCTTAACCAGGAGATATGACCATGCTAACCGTTATTGCTGAAATCATCTGTCATTCGGAACAAGATCTGAAAACAGTGCTGGATTCATTTAATAACATCCGCGCACAGGTATTACAAGAGCCGGGCTGTCATCTTTATGATGTCTATATTGATCATCCTGCAATTGAGAGCCGATTACAGACCAAAGTGCCTTTTTCAATCATGATGTTTGAAAAATGGGAAAGTATTCAGCATCTGGAAACTCACATGCATAGTGTAAATATGCAGCAACATGCTAAAGCCACTCAAGGTGCGGTTGCGAGTGTAAAGATTCGGATTTTAGAAGCACTTTAAGCTGTAATTCTCAGTTTGAAAGAGTTTGTAATATTTAATTTTATTCGAACTCTTGTGGCTGATTAAATTGAACCTGTTCAAGTTTCAGTGCGTAGCGGTGTTTTAAGGTGGACCATTGAACTTTGGCAAGTTGCGTCTGTTCTGAAAATTCATTTTCATCTGTTGTAGTTTTTAGCTTGCCTGTTAAAAAGTTAATGCTTCGTGCTGTACTCTCACCCGAGGCACGGTGAAAATCATCTACATCATAGCCAATAAACTTAAAAGCATTATCTTGGTATCGAAAGGTATAAGTATAATTGGTGACATACCATGAACCACAGCTTAGCCAGTAGTGTAAATGAACCCGAAGTACACCTTTTTGAATGCTTAAGGCTTCGGATTCACCAAGTGGATCAGTGAGGCAAGGCGACTCTACATCACCTTCGGTTGGCAAAGTAGTATTGCTAGCTGCAAGCTGATAACCATTTGCCTGCTTGAATAAAATCAAAAGTTTTCGTTTGTTGGTATTCAGAACATGATTACCTACACCTGCATTTGCAACAAAGTTTTCGGGATTAGTATCTTCAATAATCAGGGCAATATCCGCTTGACCGTCCTGATTTAAATCACCTTGTGCTTTTTCTAGAACTTTCCAGTTTTTCGGAACAAAAGATTGATAGCTTGATTTAGGAGAACTACCTGTCTGAGGTTTCGCACAAGCACTTTGTGTAAATGCTAGACACAGCAGGGTGCTAAATAGGAAAGGCAGTTTGATCTGATAAAGCATCGGTTTAAATTCCTTTTATTTATAATTTTATTGATGATCAAAGCTGAGTGATAAGTTTAGCAAAATAGGTTAAGTCATCTCTTTGAATATTGGATAGATATTTATGGTGAACTTTAAAGCTTTTTTATAAATTCAACTATGGATTTGAAGTTCCTATTCGAATTAATCCGAACCAAGACGTGAACTTTTAATATTTAATTTTCAAAGTTGACCGGGGTATTGGGTATCTAAATTTAAAAGTCCAGGAGTTTGCTGGAAACTCCTGAACAGATCGACATGATTTAAATAATTTTTTGGGCCTCTAGCCTCGATTATTATTTAAAGAAATAACCGGTTTCAGGTGAGCTGGCATTGGCCATGCGTTTGCGTGGCATACGACCGGCCAGGAATGCTTCACGACCCGCTTCAACTGCCTTACGCATCGCAGAGGCCATCAAGACCGGATTTTGTGCAGCAGCAATCGCAGTATTCATCAGTACGCCGTCACAGCCGAGTTCCATGGCAATCGCTGCATCACTGGCAGTACCGACACCCGCATCAACCAGCACAGGCACTTTGGCATTTTCTTTAATAATCGAAATCGTGTGTGGATTCAGAATCCCCAGACCAGAACCGATCAGGCTACCCAAAGGCATGATTGCTACGCAGCCCATACTTTCAAGTTCTTGTGCCACGATCGGATCATCTGAGGTATAGACCATGATTTCAAAACCGTCATCAATCAGGGTACGCGCTGCTTTCAAAGTTTCGGTAATATTTGGATAAAGAGTCTTTTCATCGCCCAGTACTTCCAGTTTTACCAGGTTATGACCATCCAGCAGTTCACGTGCCAGCATACAGGTGCGTATTGCGCTATTGGCATCAAAACAGCCCGCAGTATTTGGTAAAATGGTGTATTTTTCTGGCGGAACCACTGAAAGCAGGTTCGGTTGGTCTGGATGCTGACCAATATTTACCCGGCGAATAGCAACCGTTACAATTTCTGCACCACTGGCCTGAATGGCCTGATCTGTTTCATTTAAATCTTTATATTTGCCTGTGCCTACTAAAAGACGAGACTGGAATTGGCGTGAACCGATCTGTAATAAATCTTGCATAATTGTTCCAAGTGTTATTAGCCGCCACCGACTGCGTGAATAATTTCTATTTTGTCCGCTTCGCAAATGGGCGTTTCACCCAATCTGCTTTTAGAAATAATCATTTCATTGACCTCAACTGCAAAGCGTTTACCCTCAAGCGCCAGACTTTGAACCAGTTCCAGCAGGTTCTTGCATTGAGTTTCTTGTTGTTCGCCATTGATATACACCAGCATCTTGGCAACCCTCCATGATTATTGATTAAAGCATCAGACCTATTTGAGGTATTTTACGGCATTCCAGGCCAGAATTAACCAGCCAGCAATCATTAAGGCACCACCAATTGGCGTAATTGCACCTAAACCGCGCGGCAGACCCAGTGCCATGACATAGAGTGAGCCACAGAACAGGAAAATCCCCGCCTGGATCAGGAGAAAACTCCATTTGATTGGCAATTTAGGAATTACTCGGCTGATCACTGCTAGAATAAGTAAGCCAAGAGCATGGTAGAAGAAATAATCTGTGGCCGTTTGCCACCAGGTCAACTGTGCTTCAGTCGCTCGAGTCTTTAAACCATGGGCACCAAATGCGCCGAGCATGACTGCAAGCGCAAGATTCAGTGCTGAAATCGCAATCCACATTTGAATTGACCTTCCCAATAAAGTTTGCGCTTAACCTTAGCATAAAAGCTAAGGCTGAAACACGGCATTAAAAGACAAAAAAAGCCTTCATATATGAAGGCTTTTTCTTAAGATTAGTAGTTTATTAATTCAATACATCAGTTTGAAGACATTGCTACTTTAATCTTTTCCATTGCATTCTTTTCAAGCTGACGGATACGTTCGGCGGAAACATTATATTCAGCTGCCAGTTCATGCAAGGTTGATTTTTCATCATCCAGCCAGCGACGCTGCAAGATATTACGGGAACGGTCATCTAACTGTTCCATCGCTTCATGCAGGGCAGAGGTGCTTTGTTCCTCATAGTCTTCATTTTCAATCAGACGTGCCGGGTCATAACGGTTGTCTTCCAGATATAGGGCTGGAGCAACGTGAGTTGAATTTTCGTCATCATCGTCACCTGATGCTTCAAATGCTGCATCATAAGCCGTCAATCGGCCTTCCATTTCCAACACCTGTTCTGGTGTTACATTCAGGTCATTGGCAATCGACTGAGCTTCTTCAAGCGTTAACTTTTTAGAAGACTTTTTCAGACTACGTAAATTGAAGAACAGTTTACGCTGCGCTTTAGTGGTCGCAATTTTGACAATACGCCAGTTACGAATTACATATTCATGAATTTCAGCTTTGATCCAGTGCACCGCAAATGACACCAGACGTACGCCCATACTCGGGTCAAAACGCTTAACGGCTTTCATCAGGCCAAGGTTGCCTTCCTGGATCAAGTCACCTTGAGGCAGGCCATAACCTGCATAACTACGTGCAATATGTACCACGAAACGCAAATGAGACATGACCAGCATTTTTGCTGCGTCCAGGTCCTGGTCGTAGTAATAGCGTTCGGCCAACTCTTTTTCTTGTTCGGCCGTCAAAATAGGAATTTGATTGACAGTGCTAATATAAGCACCAAGATTGACACCTGGCGCCGATAATGACAGGGGCATCAATTGATTGCGGCTGTCACTCATGTGTTCTCCTTGAAGTGCGGGGGATTTAACCCTTAACTAGGTTTTATCTTAATCCAAACTCTCCTCAAATAATGGATATTTGGGTAGAGAAATGTAAACTTTTATACGAGTATGGAGAGCATCCAGTTTAATTGAAAATTTTTAAGATTCAATCAGGTAGTGATACTCAGTTGCAGAAATCTGTTGAGATTCGCATTTTAACTGATGCATTTGGCAATATCGTGTAACATCAGTTTGACTATGTGGATCTGATGACTTTAGCAAGAATGTTTTGCCCTGATCTGCTTTTAATGCACGCTTTAACATCAGGAGCGGCATCGGACAGGGTTTACCCATGGCATCTATAATATGCGCTTGACCGTGGTTATCACTCATTTCCGTTTTATTCATATCGCAAAAAAAGGCTATAAATATTAGCAAATAGGATGCCAAAACCCAACTATTTGGCTAAAAAGTTACATGAAATAATATATATAATTTTTCTGATATATATTATGAAAAAAATAACTAAATCAAAAGGAACAAAGCTAAAAAATATCTATTAATTGTCATAAACCCATGTTAAGCTCGTTGTGTATTTAGGATTTTAGATAAACAAATTGATTGTTTTTCGCCCTATACACAATGGATGTAACCGGGATTTTGTTAATAGTTTTACAGAATGATTACAAGCTTAAAAATAATATTTTCAAACTTGTTTGCTCTGCTGTTTGCAACACCGGGTGGTCCTTTTTTTAGTATCAATGAGGATTAACTTATGACAGCTGCTCGTGAACAAGGCGTAGTTAAATGGTTCAACGACACTAAAGGCTTCGGCTTTATTCAACGCAACGGTGGTGATGACGTATTCGTTCATTTCCGTGCTATTCAAGGCGAAGGCCACCGTTCACTTCGTGACGGCCAACGTGTTGAATTCAGTGTAGTTAAAGGCCAAAAAGGCTTCCAAGCTGAAGAAGTTCAACCATTAGACTAATCTTCGGATTAAGCTAATAAACGCCCCAATATAAATTGGGGCGTTTTTTGTTTATACTATTCCATCTTAGTGATTATCAAATTAGAGCAGCGCTTTATGTCATCTGGTTTTGAAACCTTAAATTTACATCCCCAACTGAAAAAGGCAATTGATGCTTTAGGCTTTACTTCCATGACGCCGATTCAGCAGAAGGTTTTAAAATTCACCTTGGCAGGACATGATGCTATTGGTCGTGCACAAACGGGTACGGGTAAAACAGCCGCATTCCTGATTAGCGTGATTAATGACTTGCTGAATAATCCGGTAAAAGAACAGCGTTATCGTGGTGAACCGCGTGCACTGATTCTGGCACCAACACGTGAACTTGCCCTGCAAATCGAAAGCGACGCGCATGAGCTGACCAAGTTTACTGACCTGAGTGTCGTAACACTTCTAGGTGGTGTAGATTTTGACAAGCAGAAAGCTCAATTGGATAAAGCGCCAGTGGATATCATGGTTGCTACTCCAGGGCGTCTGATTGATTTTGTCGAGCAAAAAGAAGTCTGGCTAGACCAGATTGAATTCCTGGTGATTGATGAAGCTGACCGTCTACTGGATATGGGTTTTATTCCATCAGTAAAACGTATTGTGCGTTTCTCGCCACGCAAAGAGCAGCGTCAGACGCTGATGTTCTCTGCAACTTTTAGCTATGATGTCTTGAATCTGGCACAGCAATGGTTATTTGAACCGGTCACTGTCGAAATTGAGCCAGAGAAAAAAACCAATGCCGACGTAGAACAGCGTGTGTATATGGTGGCGAAAGCAGACAAATATAAGTTGCTGCAAGACATTCTGCGTGATGAGCCGATTGAAAAGGTCATGATTTTCGCTAACCGTCGTGATCAAGTACGTAAGCTATATGATCATTTAAAACGTGATGGTTATAAGGTGGTAATGCTGTCAGGTGAAATTGCCCAAGACAAACGCTTAAAAATGTTAGACCAGTTCAAAAATGGTAAACATAACATCATGATTGCGACAGACGTTGCCGGTCGTGGTATTCATGTGGATGGCGTATCTCATGTGATTAACTTCACTTTACCTGAACAGTCCGATGATTACGTACACCGTATTGGTCGTACTGGTCGTGCGGGAACGCGTGGTGTAAGTATCAGTTTCCTGGCGGAAGATGATGCGTTCTATTTGCCAGAGATTGAAAAAGCGATTGGACAGAAATTACCGCTGACCCGTTTAGAAGGCTATTGCTAATCTAAACTGCAAAAAAACCGCTCTTCAAGAGCGGTTTTTTATTACTGCACATGTTGAAGCTTATTTTGCTTCACAGCGGAACGTTAAAACAGTCTGATAATCATCATTCTGGTTCAATCTGGTGTTGGTGCCGGCAATATTGCCTAATACAGTCGCAGCAGCCTGAATCATTTGTCCGGTCTGTTCATCGACTACACCTTTTAGTGCACCATCATAAGAAGTTTTTTCATCCAGAATAATCGCAGTTGCTTTGGAGCCACAGGTTTTGCTGGCGGCATTCACTGCATTATTTTTAGAGGTTAACTGGTTTTTACCTAATCCTGTTACTTCAAACTGATTATTTTCCTTTTGAACCGCCACTGAAGTCGGGTTAGATGCACAGGCAGTTAAAAGTAGAGCTGAAGCTGCTAATCCGCTGATCGCAATTGTTTTTTTCATCATAAAATCTCGCTTGAAAACAGAACTGGGAATATTGAAACACAGTAAAAAGCACAGAATTAGGAGCTGTTGTATAAGTTTGGCAATTTTTGATGTTGCTCTATGAGAGAAAAGTGAATGAAAGAGACCTTTTATTGATTCCATAGAAAATATTGTAATCTTCCTTAAATATTTTCAAGGTAGAGGTATTTGCAAGTTTCTAGAGTATTACTAGTGGAATATGCTAATCTTGACCGTAGTTTTTAAGTTATAGATCTATAAAGCAATGACGGAATCTGTGGTCGACATCGTTCATCAAAATATTCACCAACGTCAATCAATAGGACATTTGCTGGCACCTGCGCCGAATGTAGAACAGTTAGAAATGGCATTTAAAGCTGCTTTGACAGCACCGGATCATCACCGGTTAAAACCTACCACTTTTGTGATCATCCCGGATGCGCAACGTGAAGCATTTGGTGAACTGTTATCGCAAGCACTGATAGATCTGGGTCAAACTGAATCAGCTCAGATTGAACGGGTCAAGAATCATCCTTTTCGTGCACCTTTGCTGGTACTGGCATTAACCCGTTTGCAGGATCATCCGAAAGTGCCACATTTTGAGCAGATTTTGAGTTCAGGTGCCGCTATTCAAAACTTCTTGCTGTCTTTGCAGGCTCAAGGTTTTTCAACTATGTGGCGTAGTGGCGCAGTAGTAGAATCAAAATTTTTCAAGCAGTCGCTCGGCATTGGTAAGGATGATCTGGTTTCTGGCATTATCTATATCGGTACGGCGGCAAAAGCGATTGCACCACGTGCTGAAATCCAGACCCAGAATTATGTAAGTTATTGGAATCAAAACTAAGGCATTTCAAGACACAGGATATTAGAAAACAAGATGTCAGAATTAAATTTTACCGATTTGATTGAACCGGTAGTGGTCAACCAGAATACGGCTTTAAGAATTACAGTTTTAGGCGGTGGTAGTTTTGGTACTGCAATGGCCAATACCGCGGTTCGAAATGGCTGCGATACCATGATCTGGATTCGTGATCCGGAAGTAGCTGAAGATATTAATGCAACACATATCAATAAACGCTATCTACCGGATTTTAAGCTGGAAGAAAATCTGCTTGCTGTGTCCGATCTGGAGAAGGCTGTTCGTGATCGCGATATTATTCTAGTCGCGATTCCAAGCCATTCTTTCCGTGATGTGTTGCAGCAGATCAAGCCCTTTATAACCTCTCAAGCGGTGATTTCCCTGACAAAAGGGATCGAAGCCAATACCTTCAGCTTTATGAGTGACATCATTCGTGAAGAACTACCGGAAGTGCCTTATGGTGTGCTGTCTGGTCCAAACCTGGCCAAAGAAATTGTCGCAGGTCAGCCGGCAGGTACGGTGATTGCCAGTGAATCTGAACTGGTACGTTATGCAGTGCAACAGGCACTCCATAGTGCATTATTTCGTGTCTTTGCCAGTGATGATGTGCATGGCGTAGAACTGGGTGGCGCATTGAAAAATATTTATGCGGTCGCGATGGGAATGGCGGCTGCCTATAATGTCGGTGAAAATACCAAAAGTATGATTCTAACTCGTGCGCTAGCTGAAATGAGCCGATTTGCAGTCAAGCTGGGTGCAAATCCGCTAACTTTCTTGGGGCTTTCTGGTGTAGGTGATCTATTTGCCACTTGTAACAGTCCGCTGAGTCGTAACTATCAGGTTGGTTATGCATTAGGTAAGGGTAAAACCTTAGAGCAGGCGACGACTGAACTGGGTCAAACTGCGGAAGGGATCAACACCATTGTGCAGGTAAAAGCACGTTCAGAAGAGCTGGATGTTTATATGCCGATTACAACTGCCTTGTATGAAGTGATCTTTGAAGGAGCGCCGCCGCTGACGATCGCTTTATCTTTGATGAAAAATGGTCATCGCAGTGATGTGGAATTTGTCTTGCCACATCATCAAGTCTGATCTATAAAACAGGAAGAGCGATGATTATAATGCTGACTGATGACCGTAGCGACAAAATAAATAGGGAATAAGATGCAACTGACTTTAGTGCGACATGGCGAAGCCGCGCCACCAGTGAGTGGGAATGATAGCAAACGTCCCCTAACGGAACGCGGGCATCAACAGGCGGAACAGACAGCGCAGTATTTAAAGGACATCATTAAACCGGAAGTGTTTGTGGTCAGTCCTTTATTGCGTGCGCAGGAAACTCTGGCGCATTTACAGCACTATTTTAAAGATGTACCCGTGGTGATCTGTAATACCATCAAGCCTGATGATGATGCCAAAGTTGCAGTTGAATGGTTGTCACAACTGCCGTATGAGTCCATTGCGGTGGTTTGTCATATGAATGTTGTGGCGCATATTGCCTCCATTCTCGTGACTGAGTCTTTTCATCCATTTCATTTATCAGAAGCACGTATTTATGATCAGGCCGTGATTGCACCAGGCTTATCAACACAAGTTAAAAGCTTTATTCCAACAGTATAAAAACCAATTAAAACGGTAGAACACAATCGATGTTGTATTTATGGATGCCGGAAGCCAATGGGGTTTGGCAATGGTCAAAGGGGGAGTTCTGGAACACTGCTGCAACACTTGAGCAGCTGATTCAGGATATTCAGGCTTATCATGGTGTAGAGGCGACGGTCTTTTTTCCAAGTCGTCATGTGCAAATTTTGCAGCAGACTTTGCCAAAGAGCCAATATAAAAAAATGGGCAATGATGGCATTAAATATCTGTTAGAAGAATATGTAGTACTGCCTGTCGATACCATGAAAGTGCTGCATCATTTTCAGCAGCCTGACCAGATCAGTATTCTGGGGATTGCAAATTCTACAGTTGAAACTTTGCAGCATGCCCTGAATTTGATTCCTGTTAAACTCGCTGCGTTATTGCCAGACTTTCTGGTTTTGCCAGTGCCTGAACATGCGCAGCAGCGCGTTATTGCACAAATTGGTGGGCATTTGCTGGTACGTGAAGCTGAATATATCGGCCAGTCAGTGGATGATCTGAGCCTTTATCTGGATTTTCAGTCTAAAGATCTGGAATATCAGGTCAGCAATCTCAGCTCTGAACAAATGAGCAGTTTAGAAGCGGTAGCAACACGTGAACAATTAAACTCGTTCCAATATACGTTGCCAATGCTAAAAAAACCGAAACAGCATCCATTTAATATCCTGCCAAAGGGTAAATCGGATAATACTGTTTCCGGTTACTGGAAAGCCTGTGCGGCGGTTTTTCTTGGGATTTTAGTACTACAGTTTACTTATGATGCGGTGCGCTGGTATCAATATAAAAAAGTCGCCAATACCACTGCGATGCAGGCGATTGACCAGTTTAAATATTGGTTCGGACAAAATTATCCGGTCACTGAGCAGAATATTAAAAGTCAGTTTGAAGCCCAGCTTCGTCAAAGTCAGACTGCGGATACTCAGGCTTTGCAGCTCATTAGCCGAGTCGGGCCGGTGTTGATGCAAAACCAGATTGTGGCACAGCGTGTCAATTATGATCCGTCTGGATTGAGTCTGCAGTTACAGTCCAATTCATCTGAAAGTTTAAATACTTTGACCAAGCAACTGGGGCAGCAGGGCTTTAAAGTAGAATTGGGGAATATACAGGCGAATGGAACAGGCGCCGTAGGACTGGTGAAAATACAATAATGAAAGCTATTGAAACCTTACAGAACCGCATGGATCTGCAAATTGAAAAACTGACCGATTATCTGGATCGTTTGTCAGCACGTGAACGCATTCTGGTAATCTTTACCACAATCTTTGTGCTGGTGACCGCTGTTGCGAGTGCACTCTGGGCAATGCATCAGGCAGCAGATACCCAGCAGAAACGTTTAAATGATCTAAAAGATACGCTGGTCTGGATGCAAAGCAATGCTGTTACTATGAAGCCGGCAGGAGACTTGCAATTAGATGCAGCAGAAAAAGTGCAGCGTATTGCTCAGCAACAAGGGCTGTCGGTCGCATCACAGCAAATGGATGGAAAAATTCAGTTGATGCTGTCTCATGAAAATTATTCTGTGCTGGCCAACTTCCTGACACAGTTGGCACAAATGGGGCTAAGTATCGAGAAAATGGAACTAAATAATGAAGCAGGGCAGATTAAATTAACAGCGACTGTGCAATAACTGGTAAAAATAAAGATTTGCAAAGCATGGTTTTTTTGTCAGCCTATGCCTATAATATGCCGACTTAAAAAGCAGTAGACTTTTCTAGATATGTTGTATTCTCTAGCCCGCCCTTTGTTGTTTTCTTTAGCACCAGAGCGTGCACATGAGCTGACACTATCACTATTAAAATCATCCCATAAAATGGGCATGATGCGTCAAAATGTTGCTGTGAAACCTGTGACCTGTATGGGAATCGAATTTCCTAATCCGGTCGGTCTTGCAGCAGGGTTAGATAAAAATGGTGCCTATATTGATGCCTTGGCCAGTCAAGGCTTTGGTTTTATTGAAATTGGTACCATTACTCCACGCCCGCAACCTGGTAATCCTCATCCACGTTTATTCCGTCTTCCGAAAGCCAAAGCGATTATTAACCGTATGGGTTTTAATAATGATGGTGTGGACAAACTGATTGAAAACGTTAAAGCTGCAAAATTTAAAGGTGTACTGGGAATCAATATCGGTAAAAACGCTGATACTCCGGTAGAAAAAGCAGTAGATGATTACCTTATTTGTTTAGAAAAAGTCTATAATTATGCTTCCTATATCACCGTTAATATTTCTTCTCCAAATACCAAGAACCTGCGCAGTTTACAAAGTGGCGATGCACTGACTGAATTGCTGGAAACGCTGAAGAATCGTCAGCTGGAACTGGCTCAGGAACATCAGCATTACGTTCCTCTGGTATTAAAAGTTGCACCGGATCTTGAAGCTGAAGATATTGCCTTTATTGCCAAGCAGTTATTGCAATACAAGATTGATGGTCTGATCGTGACCAATACCACATTGTCACGTGAAGGTGTGGAAGGTCTGGAGCATGCAGAAGAAGCGGGCGGTTTATCAGGCGCGCCAGTCTTTGAGAAAAGCACGGCATGTCTGGCTGCATTTGCAGAGGAATTAAAGGGACAAATTCCATTGATTGGTGTGGGTGGTATTCTTTCAGGTGCGGATGCGCTGGCCAAGAAAAAAGCTGGTGCAAGCCTTGTACAAGTCTATAGTGGCCTCATATATACTGGGCCGGAACTGGTTAAAGACTGTGTAGCCGCGCTTTAAATCCTATGAATGCCATTGATATCTTTCTACTGATTATCTTGCTCATTGGAGGGCTCAACGGTTTGCGCCAAGGATTTATTAAAGCCTTTGCGAACTTAGTGGGATGGATTTTTGCCTTGATTATTGCGGCGAAATATTCAACACTACTTGCGCCCTCAATGGTTGCTCTCAGTACAGATCCAGTGGTACAGAAGATTGCAGCCTTTGCCTTTATCGTTCTGATGATTGTGGTACTCACCTGGATTGTCACCTTTCTGCTCAACCGCATTTTAAAAACCCTGAAACTTGGTCCGCTGAATCGTCTTGCGGGGGGTGTTTTCGGCAGCCTGAAAGGTTTGCTGATTGTCCTGATTACCATGCAGGGGATTGGCCCTTGGGTGGAAAGTTCGCCGCACTGGAAGCAGTCCAAATTTATACAGGTCTTATTGCCATATGCGCCTTGGGCAACAGAGCTCTCCAAAGAAGCCGCAAATGGCGCCCTGCAACATATCAAGTCTGAAGGGGCACAGAAACCTTCAGATTCCTCATCTGAACCGGCATCCAAGGCCAAGAGTTCAGATGCGTCAACGAATAATCCTTTTTATTAATCCTAGCTTGTCTGCGAGGTTGCTATGTGTGGAGTAGTTGGTATAGCTGGTAAATCACCTGTTAACCAAATGTTGTTTGATGCATTAACGATGTTACAACATCGTGGACAAGATGCAGCTGGGATTGTGACTTGTCAGGAAGGCCGCCTGTTCCTGCGTAAAGATGTCGGTATGGTCCGTGATGTATTCCATACCCGTCATATGCGTGCTTTACAGGGTAATTATGGTATTGGTCATGTGCGTTACCCAACGGCGGGTACTTCAAGCAGTGCCGAAGCGCAACCATTCTACGTAAACTCACCTTATGGGATTACGCTGGCGCATAACGGTAACCTGACCAATGCTGAAGAAATTCATGATGACCTGTTTAAAACTGATCTGCGTCACATGAATACTGATTCAGATTCAGAAGTGCTACTAAACGTACTGGCGCACGAATTACAAAAACGTGGCAAGCTGGTACCTACCTCTGAAGATATTTTTCAGGCTGTAACGCGTGTACATGAGCGTTGTAAAGGTGGATATGCCGTTGTTGCGATGATTACTGGTCAAGGTCTGGTAGGCTTCCGTGATCCAAACGGTATCCGTCCATTAATTTATGGTTCGCGCGAAACAGAAAATGGTATGGAATATATCATTGCTTCTGAATCTGTAGCGATTACGGCACTAGGCTTCAAAGTTGAACGCGATATCGAACCGGGTGAAGCGGTTTTCATTGATTCTGACGGTAATTTCTTTACCCAGCAATGTGCAGCGAATCCAGAATATCGTCCATGTATTTTTGAATATGTGTACTTTGCTCGTCCAGATGCAACTATTGATGGGATCTCTGTGTATAAAGCCCGTTTGAAAATGGGTGAGAAACTGGCACAAAAAATCCTGCGCGAGTGGGGCGATGAGCATGACATCGATGTGGTGATTCCAATTCCGGATACTTCGCGTACTTCGGCATTAGAATTAGCCAATATGCTAGGCGTGAAATTCCGTGAAGGTTTCATGAAAAACCGTTATATCGGTCGTACCTTCATTATGCCAGGTCAGCAACTGCGGAAAAAATCAGTACGTCAAAAACTGAACCCGGTTGAGCTCGAGTTCCAGGGCAAAAACGTTCTACTAGTCGATGACTCGATTGTGCGTGGTACGACTTGTAATGAAATTATTCAGATGGCACGTGATGCGGGTGCGAAAAAAGTATTCTTCGCTTCTGCGGCACCTATGGTGAAATATCCAAACGTATACGGTATTGATATGCCGGCGAAATCTGAACTGATCGCTTCTGAACGCAGTGTAGAAGAAATCCGTGAAATCATTGGTGCTGACCGTCTGATTTTCCAAGATCTGGAAGACCTGAAAGATGCAGTACGTACCAAAAAAGTTCCTCATTTGCGTGAATTTGACTGTTCTGTATTTGATGGTGTGTATGTCGCAGGTGGAATCAATGCTGAATACCTCGATCAATTAGAGCAAAAACGCAGTGATGGCGCCAAAAAAGGCGACAATTTTATTGATGTGAATATTGATGCAGCATCAGTTGACCTGACCGGTGTACGCGAAGTCTAAGCAATTAAAATCATGATGAAAAAGCGGGAATTTCCCGCTTTTTTGTTTTATGATGAGCCCAAGGAAAGACCAGATCAGTTAGGGTGGTAGATTGAAAAGCGTAGGATATGCTTTGGTCAAAAACAAGAATATGCTATTGCTAGCCAGCTTTTGTCTGATTGCGATACTATTAACAGTTCTGATTATCAATACAGTGGTTGGCCTGTTTGTTTTCTATGCTGATCCTGGCCAGTCGATATGGTGGCATGTCCTTAGTCCTTATCTGGTAGCACTGGTTTTGTTCTTGATGATTATTTCGGTCATCTATGAATTTTATACGTTTCGTGCCGGCGGCTATTCTTTAGCCCAGCAAATGGGCGCGCGTCGACTGAACCAAATGGAAAGTATTCCGGAAGAAAGTGCTGCACTACGGATCAATACTCAACTGGCAGATACGTTCCTGATTGAACCGCCAGCTATGTATGTCCTGCCGAATGAAGTGGGGGTCAATGCATTAACAGCGGGTTTTAGTCCACGTGATACTGCTATTATTCTGACTTGGGGTGCATTACAAACTCTTGATGAAATTGAACTTTATGGCTTGCTCAGTCATGAATTTAACAAGATTCTATCTGGTGAAACAGCTGAAAATACCCGCCTGAAAATTCTATATAGCAGTCTGACCACTTTTAGCCAGTGGGGCAGTAAGATTGCGAAGTTGGGGTTTTATCGAAATGATGTACCTCGCGAAAACAAGTTTGAAACCTTCTATGTCTCAATCGGAGCAGTCATCTGGTTGATTGGCAGCTTGGGTATTTTGATTACACGTTTTATTAAATATATTTCATTGGGCGGACGTACCTATAAAAATGACCAGAAAACCCGACGCCTGATTCAGAATGATGCCAATATTCAGACTTTATTGCGCATTCATGTGCATCATTCAGGATCACAGATCTATAGTGAATATGCCGAATCCATTTCGCATATGTGTTTTGCCAATTCTTTAAGTCCACAGAACTGGCTGAATATTCATCCAAATATTAATCAGCGTATTTATGAATTAAATCCTGCCTTGATTCAAGATCTGCAGCTTGAAAATCTGAAGAAATTAAAAAATCAGCCTTTGTTTAGTCTGTTTCGCTCACTGGAAGATGTTGTACCTGAAAGCACAGCAGTCTGGGAATCCCCACAGCCTTTACCTTTATTGCGTTTGTCCCCAATTAGCTTCGCCATTAAAGATGCCATCAAGCCATTGAATCCTGAACTACGTGCCAATATGCCGCGTCCGGAACTGATTGAGCGTGCTTTGCAAACTTCGACCGGTTCACGTGAGGTGATGGTCGCGATTCTGATGATCCGGCAATATCGTGAGTTTATTCCAACCGAGGCAGAAGTCAGTCGTGCGATTATTGATTCATTATTAAATCTGGATGGACGGGTACATATCTCGATTTTCCAGCAAGCCTGTAAAAATATTGGTGGAATGCCAACCACGGTGGCACGGCAGTTTTTAATGAAGCTGGCAAGGATTATTCAGGAAGATGGTGAAATCGGTTTGCTGGATGCCTTATTGCTAGAGCGGGTGAAGTATGAACTGAATTTGCTGCCGATGCATACGCCAACGTCTTTAGATGAGGTCAAACCACAGATTGTACGTCTGATTGATGCCTTGCTGCATGTGCAGCAGATTAATAGCGATAATCAGCTGGAGGTTCGGGAAAAGATTTTAAATCGTATTCTTAGCCCGCGAGAACTTGAGCTGTATAGTGAAATCTCAGATGAGCCGATTGATTTGGCCGAGATTTTAAATGATATTGCCGGATTGTTATTACGTGATCGTTTGAGCATGTTAGGAATTGCAGAAGTTTGCCTGTGGAGCGACCGGATCATGACTCAGGATGAGCTGGATGTGATGGAGCTTTTGTACTGGCGCTTGGGCTTTGAATCCAATGAAATTACCTCGCAAATGCTTAAGAAAAACAGCTTGATGATTATCTAGTATTTTTTAAATTAATAAGATGTATTTAAGTCCAGTCTTTCAAGAACTGATCTATAAACAAACTTGCAGTAGAAAAAAGTAATCTTATAAATTGATTTCTATTCTGAGTTAAAATGACTCAAGATAGAGAGTGAAAAGCTGGAAATAGTTCGGCAAAGAAAAGCGAATCCCGTTAAAATGTTCGACCTGAAATAGGTGATGAAGAAAAGATGATTGGGCATCAGCGTGACATACTGGCAACATTAGGAATCGATATCTGGATTCCCAAGGGCGACGTATGTCAGCAGCATCAGGTTTCGATCTGGCGTGATCAGGTTCCAGCAGAATTGCATAGCGAAATCATCCTGCCACAACCGACTCAGATTGCTCCGGTAGCAAAAGCTCCTTTAATTGCGCCTGAGCCTGTTACAGTTGAAGCAAAAGCTGAAGTTAAAAGTAAAGTACCAGTAATGGTTGCACCAATTCAGGAACAGCGGGAAATTCTTCATATTTCGCCATTCAACTTGCAGGCTTTAAGCTTGGAACATTGCACGATTGTCATCGATGCCACAGAAATGACCGAGCAAACCCAGCTTTTATGGACCAACATCCAGCGTGTTCTGCAAAGTGAATTTTATGAACTGAACTGGCCCTTTCCTTGGGTGAATCTGCAAGATGGTCGGGGTGTCGAATCTTATATTCAGGGTTTTCTGGACATGATGAGCCTGGAAAAAAATATCATTTCCCTTGGCTCTATTCCGCATGTGACACATAATAAAATGATTCAACTGGCATCTTTACAGGAAATGCTGGATCAGCCCATACTTAAAAAACGCTTATGGCAGTTTATGCAAAACAGGCCAGAGAACTCAGAATAATATTGATGTGGAATAGGGACATATGAAACAAAAAGTGATTGTATTTAGCCAGATCGATCAGGATGTCCAGAAAAAACTCGAACAAAATTTTAATGTAGTAACTTTACAGCCGAAACTGGGCAATGTACATGAACAGTTGCTGGAACATGTGCGCGATGCCGATGGCATGATTGGGGCAGGCCGACTGCTCAATCGCGATAATCTGGCACCAGCAACCCGACTTAAAATCATTTCTAGTGTCAGTGTAGGGTATGACAACTATGAAGTTGATTATCTGAATGAAAAAAATATCTATCTGACCAATACTCCACATGTCTTGACTGAAACCACGGCAGATCTGGGATTTACGCTGTTAATGGCAGCTGCACGCAAAGTGGCTTATCTGGATCACTGGACCAAACAGGGACAATGGCACCGCACGACACGTGAAGCACAGTTTGGTATGGATATTTTCGGAAAAACGCTGGGGATAATCGGGCTAGGACATATTGGGGCAGCAGTTGCACGCCGTGGATTTTACGGTTTCAATATGAATATCTTGTACCATAATCGCCATGAAAAACCGGAATTGGCTCAAGGCCTCAGTGCACAGTATTGCTCTCTGAATGAGCTTTTGCAGCGTTCAGATTTCGTGGTGGTTACCGTGGATTTAAATGCTGAATCAAAAGCTCTGATTGGAGCCGAACAACTGGCACAAATGCAGCCACATGCGGTGCTGGTGAATATCTCCCGTGGGCCTGTGATTGATGAGCAGGCTTTGATCGAAGCTTTAAAAGCCAACCAAATCTTTGCTGCAGGTCTGGATGTTTATGAGAAAGAGCCTTTAAAAGAATCAGAATTATTTGAACTGGATAATGTCATTACCTTGCCCCATGTCGGTTCGGCCACAGTGGCGACACGTCGAAAAATGGCTGAGCTGGCTTATCAGAATCTGGTTGATGTACTTGAAGGGCGGGTGCCACGCTATGTGGTGAATCCTCAAGTGATTGGTTCATCTAAGTAATATTAAATAACATTTTCCTGCATCAATGCTCATTTTTCGATGCTATATTCGAGACAGGTTGAAACTGAATTTTAGAGATTTTTCATTGAAACGTTTGGTATTGGCGTGCGGGTTAGGTCTGTGTGCAACGGCAGGACATAGTGATAATAATTATTTTAATCAGCCTGCTGCACAATTTTCTGTACCGGATATTGGTGCGGGCGTCGGATTGATCGATCAGCAAAAAGAACAAATGATCGGCGAAAAGGTCTATCGTCAAGTCCAGAAACAAATGCCTGTGATTCAGAATCCATGGCTTGAAGATCAGTTGCTTTCCGTATTTTCCCACATTCTCAGTCAGACCAAATTACAGCAACCGATTGGTTTAATGCTAATCAATGATCCGCAAATTAATGCTTTTGCAGTACCCGGTGGGTTATTTGCCCTAAATGCGGGTTTGATTAATTCTGCTCGAAATACGGATGAAGTGGCAGGGGTGATGGCACATGAAATTGCACATGTTACACAACGTCATTACAGTCGTTCGCAAGAAACCTTTAAAGGACAAGGGTTATTAGCCTTAGCAGGGATTCTGGTGGGGGCATTAGTCGCTTCACAGGCAGATGGTGATGCAGGTGCAGCAGTGATGATGGGTTCTCAAGCAGCACTACTGGATCAGCAATTGACTTATAGCCGTAATCAGGAACGTGAGGCGGACCGGATCGGGATGCAATATATGTATGCTGCCGGCTATAGTCCGCACAGTATGGCGGATTTCTTTGAAGTGATGCATCGTTCCACTAGCCGTTTAAGCTTTATGCCAGATTTCTGGCTGACGCATCCTTTAACTACTGAGCGTATGAGTGAAGCGCGTTTGCGCGCCAATCAGTTGCCTGCGGTTAAGCGTAATTTAAATGATCAGGATTTTGAAATCATTAAATGGTATACGCGGGTGCTATCACGTCAGACCACTGAACAACAGCTCAACTTAATGGTGCAACGTAATGATTTTCCTGGCCAGCTGGCTTTAACGGCTTATCAGCTTCAGCAGGGAGACTTTCAGGCGGCACAAGTCGCACTGGATCAAGCCAAAAAGCACAATAACATGCATCCTTTGCAGGTGTTATTTCAAACTGATATTTATCTGGGACAAAATCAGCTGGATAATGCGCTAAAAAGCATTAGTTCAGCCGCACGGATCATGCCGGAAAACCGTGCTTTAAATTATAAATATGCTGAAACCCTGATTCGTGCTAAACAGCCTGATCAGGCCAGAACGATTGTGCAGCGCTTTTTAAATAGCAATACCCGTGATGTTAGTGGCTGGAGATTAATGCAACTGGCAGCGAATGCAGCACCTGATTCATCGATAAAAGCCGCGAATGTCTTGCGTTATCGGGCTGAAGTGGAGTACTGGTCAGGCTATGAAGAAACTGCGATTAAGTCCTTAATACATGCTCAACGCATCAGCAAAGGCAATCAGTCTCTGTCAGCAACCATAGGTCAACGTTTAAAACAGATGCAGCAAACGCGACAGTTTAAAATTTAAGTCTATTTTTCTAATAATTTTTAGTTTCAGTAGATATAGCCGAAGTTCACTAAATCACGCTACAATCCGGGCAAAGCTAAGTTGTTTATTTCAATTATTTTATGAAAAAAATATTATTGGGTTTATTGATATTGGGGTGTGGCGGAAATGTATTGGCGGCTAGTGCGGCAGAATACGTGCAGTCCGTTGAACAGATTAATACTGATTATCAAAAAGAATCACGCCAGTTTTTAAAAGGTTTAAATCCACAGCAGCAGGGTTTTAGTGCATCGCAGAATCAGCAGTTTTGCGCGATTGTACAGCGCTATGTGGATCGTTTATATAAAGCGGCAGACCAGAACCGGGCTTATCTGGATCGTCAGTATCAAAATGTAGGCAAGCAGGATGTCATACTGCAGGTAAAATCTTCAAAAGAGATGCAGTTGCTGAAACGTTATAATGTGGATTGTAATTTACAGTAAGAATAAATAAGAAAATGCTGAGAACTGTCCGGAATGGAGGCAGTTCAACGCAGATTTAGATTTGAAATATAATGGGGGAATTAAGCAAGTTTTGCTTTAATTTTTGCTGAAACTTGTGCAGGATCGGCGCGCCCGGCTATGAGCGGACGCAGAGAATTCATCACCTTACCCATATCTTTCATGCTAGTAGCTTGTTGCGCTTCAATTATTTGCGCAATCAGGGAATCAAGTTCTTCCTCAGTCATAGCTTCTGGTAGAAATTGAGAGAGAACCTCAACTTCGGCTTGTTCCTTACTAGCTAAATCATCTCGACCAGCGCCTTCAAAGGCTTTGATCGATTCTTTACGTTGTTTAATTTGCTTTTCAATGACCGCAAGAACTTGAGCATCGTCAAGTTCTTTACGCTCATCGACTTCGATTTGCTTAATTGCTGCTTGCAGACTACGAATGACCGTCAACTTTGACATATCTTTGGCACGCATGGTGGCTTTCAATACGTCAGTAATCTGGTTTTTTAAAGTAGTCATTATTTATTCCAAGCAGTCAATCACAAATTAATCTTAGTAAAGGCGAGTAGTACGTACTGATTCACGCGCCAATTTCTTTTGGTAGCGTTTAACCGCAGCAGCTTTTTTACGTTTACGTTCTTGAGTTGGTTTTTCGTAGAATTCACGTTTACGAACGTCAGCAAGAACACCCGCTTTTTCGCATGAACGTTTGAAACGACGGATAGCTACGTCTACTGGTTCGCCTTCTTTCAATTTAACTTGTGGCATGAAGAATCCTCATTAAGTTATGGATAAGATCAGGGCCGAATTGCCCTCGATCACAAGTGAAGGTCAGTATTTTACTCATTTACATCTCATATCACAAGTCTATAATAGTTGCTGCAATAGATTTGATACAGGTTATAGGCAGTTTAATGATCGTTTTAGGCTTGGAAACGTCGTGTGATGAAACAGGACTTGCGCTGTATGACAGCGAGTTGGGTTTGCGCGGACAGGTGCTGTACAGCCAGATTAAACTGCATGCTGAATATGGCGGCGTCGTACCAGAACTGGCTTCGCGCGACCATGTGCGTAAACTCATTCCCTTACTGAATGAACTGCTTGAACAAAGTGGCATCAAAAAATCAGAAATTGATGCGGTGGCCTATACCCGTGGTCCGGGCCTGATGGGCGCGTTAATGACTGGCGCACTGTTTGGTCGGACTTTGGCCTTTGCCTTAAATAAACCGGCAATTGGTGTGCACCATATGGAAGGTCATATGCTGGCACCATTACTTTCTAAAACGCCACCGGAATTTCCATTTGTGGCATTACTGGTGTCTGGTGGTCACTCACAGCTCATGGCCGCTTATGGTATTGGACAATATGAATTACTCGGTGAATCGATTGATGATGCGGCGGGTGAAGCATTTGATAAAGTTGCGAAAATGATGGGTCTGCCATATCCGGGCGGCCCGAATATTTCCAGACTAGCTGAGCAGGGCGATCCGAACGCCTTTGCTTTCCCACGTCCAATGCTGCATCAAGGTTTGGAGTTTTCATTCAGTGGTTTAAAAACTGCAGTTTCTGTTCAAATGAAGAAACTCGGTGAAGAAAGACGTGATGCAGATATCGCTGCGAGCTTCCAGGAAGCCATTGTCGATACACTTGTTAAAAAATCAGTGAAGGCATTGAAACAGACTGGCTTAAAACGTCTGGTGATTGCTGGTGGTGTAAGTGCCAACAAGCGTTTACGTGAACGCCTGGAAGCAGACTTGGCGAAAATCAAAGCCACCGTGTACTATGCAGAACCTGCGCTGTGTACCGATAATGGTGCGATGATTGCCTTTGCGGGTTATCAACGTCTAAAAGCCGGACAGCAAGATGGTTTGGCTGTGACCACAACTCCACGTTGGCCAATGACAGAATTGACGAATCCGGCAGAAGCTTGATTTAAAGATTCAGGATGAAGAAAAGGGGCCTTAAGCCCACTGCTGTCCCATAGTTTGCTTTAAATAAAAAAACCTGAGTCCTAACAGTTAAAATATGAGTGCAAACAAACACTTTAACGACCAGGATTCAGGTTTTGTCACATCAGAATACCGTATTTCATGAGCTAATTAAACCTGTTGTGCGACAGGATTTTGAACAACTTGCTAAAGTACACCATGTTGGACAGAAATTTAGAGCGGCTTCCCGGTGGGATCAGTTTATTGCCATATTGATGTCTCAATTCTCTTGTAGGCAAAGTCTGAGAGATATTCAATCCAATTTGGAGTGCCAACAGGAAAAGCTAAGTCATCTCGGAGCAAAGTCTATTCCCCGAAGCACGCTGGCACGAATCAATGAGCAGCAGCCTGCTGCCTTGTATCAACAGCTATTTTACAAGTTGCTTAAATACTATGAACACTCAAAAGTCGCTCATAAATTTCGCTTTAA